>JAYVXK010000067.1:0-2685 GCA_043785265.1 Myxococcales bacterium
CGGGCAAGCAAGCGGTGGCCGTGACGAGTGAGGTGCTCGAGTCGTTCGGAGGCGCGGGCTACATCGAAGACACAGGGCTGCCGCGGCTGCTGCGCGATGCTCAGGTGTTGCCGATTTGGGAGGGCACCACCAATGTTCTCTCACTCGACGTTTTGCGTGTGCTCGCGAAGGGTGGCAGTCTCGAACCACTCGAGCGTGAGATTCATCGATGTGTGCAACACGCACATGTTTCGCTGCGAGAAACAGCCGAAATTTCTACGCGCGCTATCACTCACGCGCAGCAGTGGGCGGCCGTAGCGATGACGCAATCTCGCGAGACATTGGAGGCGGGCGCACGCAGATTTGCGCTGACGCTTGGTCGCGCGGTGCAGCTCGCGCTGCTCGTCGATCACGCAACATGGGCGCTGGACAAAGGGGACGCACGCTTCGCGGCAGCCGCCAAGATCTTCGCGCGCACGCCTGTCGACGTCCTCCTCGAGAACGGATCGTTGGACGACGCGCGCGCTCTCTTTGCGTGACCGTTGGCTCAGTAGCCGCCGTAGTTGTTGCGGAGCGAGTCGTCGAGTGTCGAGAACATCGCGAACACGTCCCACATCAGCGCGAGACTTGCGCAGATGATGCCGGCGATCGCCATGCCGCCGCCTTTGAATTGATAGGGAGCCACTTTGATTTTTGACATCGCAATGATGCCCATCACGATGGCTGCGATGGGTAAGGGCATGCCAAATGCCCCACAGCAGCAACCCGGAAAGAGGGCAATGATCCCAACGACCATCGACGCGATCGCGAGCCCGTGATTTCGCTGATCTCCCATCCCGCCAAAACCAGGAGGCGGTCCCACCATTCCCGGTGGGCCAAAACCTTGAGGCGGACCGAACCCACCACCAGGAGGGCCGTAGCCCGGAGGACCCATCGGAGCACCGGGAGGCGGACCATAGCCACCGGGAGGCGGACCAAATCCGCCGGGCGGGGAACCACCGGGAGGCCCAAATCCGCCACCACCGGGAGGCGGACCGTATCCGCCTGGAGGACCGTATCCGCCCGCTGCTTCGATTGTTCTCTCCACGCGACCCTCCAAGTGTGTGAGCGACCCGATGGTCTCACGAGTTGCATTGGTTTGGTACGCTGAAAACCTCTGATGCCTTCCGCCGTCGTCGCAGAACGCAAACACGGCGCGCGTGTGATCCTTGTCGCAGCAGTGTGGATGCTCGGCGTGTTGCCGCTGCTCATCGGTCAGCGATGCGCCATCGCTCGTCTCACACATCACGCGTGTCCAGGTTGTGGGCTCACGCGCGCCGGCGTGTTTTTGCTGCATGGCGAGATCCGCGCATCTCTCGCGATGCATCCGCTGCTCGTGCCAGTGATCATCGTGCAGGCGCTGCTCGTTTTAGCAACTCTGCACGCAACATGGACGCACGGCGCGCCATGGGATCTGTGGAAAGCACGCAGCGGCCGTGGCGTCGTTTGGTCATGCGCCGTCGTGTGCGCAGCCATGGTGGTCTTGTGGGCGCTTCGTGCGAGCGGCCTGCTAGGTGGTCCTGTTCCAGTCTAGCGAGCGATGACCACGAGAGCGCCGTTGCGCGCGATGAGCGTCCCGCTCTCGAGCGAAACCGATCCAAGCAAAGTCTCCGACGTCACATTGAGCGCCGAGACAGGTGCGGCTTTGAGATCAGAGCGCCACAGACTCGAGTTGCCAGAAAACGACGTCACCCACTCGATTTGTCCAGAGCTTGCTGACGGGCGAATGTAACGAAGCGAGTTCTGTACGTCGGCGATCCGGGTATCGGTGGATGGGGCGCCGTTAATGCGTGCGGTATACACCGAGTAGGCTTCGAGCTTGGGCTCGGGATGAACGTCGCCCCAGTGCAAGTAAGCAAGCACATCGCCCGAGACGATCGCCGGGAAGGCATCTTTTCCGGGGTGTTGGCGAACCGTGTAGTTTTTTGCCTTGCGGTCGTACACGCCAATGTCCGCCAGATCGTTGCCTGTCCCGTTGAAGACGCCCACCGGGTCTTCGACGAAATCGGTGACCGCGATGATCGAGTCGCTCACGGCGGCGAAGCGTTGTTGCTTTGGACCTGTGGCGATTGGAGAGACCACTCCGGTTGCTGCGTCGTACGCAAAGACATCCGTATCTGAATCAAACGCGTTCGTTTTGAAAGCGGTGAAGACAACGATACCCGCGGCCGCAGCCGGCTCGCCAAGGTCGGTGTAGTTCGGCACTTGAATGGTGCTCGTTTGATTGTTGTACAATACACGCACGACTTTGGCCGTCCCCACGGTCGCTTCCCATGCGATCGCGTCTGACGCGACGACTGGCCTGCGAGGGCTGGATGCAGCTGTTTCGAGCGTGCTCTCGTTGCCGTCGGACAAGTTTCGCAACACCAGGTTGCCAGAGATCGAATCGACATACGCGAGGCGACAGCCATGCATCGAGTACGGGGGATATCCATACTCGTCGTTCGCAATCACTTTGATCGGTGCGCCGAGAGCGCCGCACGCCGGCACGACGACACTGGTGTCAGGAGCGGCGCCAGCGTCCCCAGGTCCGGCATCGATCTGCACGGGCGCAGTCGCACTACACGCGACCAAGAAGCATCCAAGAAAGAGTGTTCGCATCACGACTTCGACCTCATTCCTAAGCGGAGCATGCGTTTTTTCAGACCATGACGCGTGATGCCCAAA
>JAYVXK010000068.1:0-8845 GCA_043785265.1 Myxococcales bacterium
TTCGACGGACACGCGCGCATCGTTGGCTGTCAGCTCCATCACGCGAAGAGTTCGGGTGTCTTCTGCGAGGCCGACACCAAGGTCGACGTGGACGCGTGCGACATCTTCGACAATGGCGAAGAAGGCATCCATCTCTATGACCAGTCGAAGGCGACCATTCGCAGGAGCGATCTCCACCACAACAAAGCAGCCAACCTGCTCGTTCAAGTGCAGGCGAGCGCAACCATCACCGACTCGGCGCTCGACGATTTACGAATCGACGACAGCGGCCGCGTGTCTCTGCGGCGCACCTTGATCCGTGGCGAGATCACCAAGGCGAAGACGGCCAAGGTCACGCAGAAGGACTGCACGAGAGACAAGGACGGAGTCTTTCGAGTGCCCAGCCTGAAGAAGGAGAAGTCCGAAGAGGAGGAGGAGCACGACGACGAGGAGTCCTAGTGCGTGAAGGCGCGTCGACAACCGCGGTGCGCTTAGCCTACTCTTGCGAGATGAAGACGATCGGGTGGGTCGCATGCGCGCTGGTCTTCGTGAGCACGGGCGCGCTCGCGGCTGGCGCGCCTACGCCGCAGGCACCGACTGCTTTTGAACAAGGCGTCGCGCTGCAAGGCAAGCAACAGTTCGGTGCTGCACTCGCCGCGTTTCAGCGTGCGTATGCGGCCCAGCCAACTGCGATGAGTGCGCTGCACATTGGGCAGTGTGAAGCAGCGCTTGGTCACCTCACGATCGCCCAAGCCGATTTTCAAGCTCTCGCAGGCGCGACCATTCCGCCGAACGCGCCACCAGAAGCGAGAGCGGCACAAACGCAAGCGAGAGCCGAACTCGCCAATCTCATGAACCAACCCACAGTGCATGTGACTCTCTATCCACCCGTACGCGACGCGACGGTCACACTCGACGGGTCGCCTTACGACATGTCTGGTGCAGGAGAGACGCGACGGGTTGCTGCGGGCACGCACGTCATCGTGGTCGCGACAGACGGTCGGTATCCGGTGGAAAAATTCGTGACCGTGTCGGAGGCACAGCACACGAATGTCGACGTGGTTCTGCTGGACGCCTCGGAGAATACCGAGACCACCGGCAACCCTGCGCTCCTCGGTGTGGGCGTCACGTTGACCATCCTCGCGGGCGTCGGTTTCGGGATCGGACTCTCTCTGTTGGCGTTGAATGTCAACCGGGGAGAAGCGGCCGTTCCCGCCGCGATTATGCTTGCGAGCTTCCTCGGCCTCGGAGCTGGGATCCCCATGATCGTGGTCGGCGCGCATCAAACGCCGGTTTCGAGGGTGTCCGCCGTCCCACCCTTCCCAACACCGCATACCCTCGCACTCAACTGGAACTTCTAAGTCGCACGCGCTCCAAGCCGCGAGTCGTATACGCTCGGCGCGTGAAAGATCGAATCTGCGTGGTCTTCTTGTCGTCTTTGGTTGCGTGCGGGGCTGCCACGCACGTCGTCGTCCAAGCGAGCGATCCCCCTGATGCCAGCGCTTTTGTGGCAGATGCTGCGAGTGGGCTAGACGCGTGGGTGGTGGATGCGGCCGATGCGTCGGTCGACGCCTTGGATGCCGCGCCAGATCCGCACGTCGCTTGCGGCTACGAGACCAGAGGCAGTCCGTCGTATTCGCACTCTCAAAACAACAAGCCCGATGGCGCGCTTCCTCAATGCCGAGACGATCTCGCAAGCGCGCGCGTGGCGACAGCGAGCGACCTTCGCGTCACGGTCACCACGACCACTCCGACGATCCGGAGCGAAAGCGCTCAGCGCCTCGAAATCACCATCACCAACGTGAGCACGAATCCCATTCGAATCCTTCGAGCGGAGGAGCTCCTTGTCACAGTCATCGACGCGACGGGCAACGTGGTGATCCCTCCACCGGGCAAGCCTGTCATCATCGGACCTTCCCATTGCGGGGAGCACTATGGCTTCGGTCCCAACCACCTCACGCTTGCTCCTGCAGGTCACGCCGAGACCGCGCTTTGGTGGGAAGTCCAACGCATGCGCTTTCAGCGGCTCGAGGGGTGCGACTACGAGCCACCGTGGCCCATGGAAGCCACGGGTCCGTTGCCGCCGGGCCACTACCGGCTGAGAGTCTCGATCCCTCTCGAGAAGGGTTCAAGCCTGCCAGGCGAGGTCCAGATCGACGTGACCAAGCCGATGCAATACATCGAGTAGCTCGGGGCTCACTTGATGGTGATGCCGCCGCCGTCTGCTGCGTGGGCTGGCGCATTCGTCGTGGAGCCCGCGCCGTACCAGGCGTGACCTGCATCGACGACGATGTCGGCGACCGCGATGCCACTGCCAGCTCCCATGACGCTGAAGACGTGACCGCTGCCGTCGAACCCGTAGACGACACCACCCCAGTACCCCAGGCCGTAGACCGCCACGTGCTTCACGTCGCCATAGTTTTGAACGACATTGCCGGTGGCTGGATCGACTTGCAAAAGGCAGTCTCCGCAGCCGTTGCCTGTGACCGTGAGGAAGGTGCCACCACCCTTGACCGACACGATGTCGCCGCTCGACGCGTAACCGTTCGAGAGGGCGCCCACGTTGGTGATCTTCCCAGTCGTGGTGTCGATGCGAACGTACGTCGCGCCGCTGTAACCGACGAGTGCTTCCACCGTCGAGTCGAGCGTCCCCTTGGGGACGAACGAGAGACTGTTGGGATACGTGTTGCCCTTGAGGATCAGCGTGCACGCTGCGGTGGTCAGGTCCACGGAGTAGAACCCGTCGAACGCCGTGAGGTAGCCGTTGTTGTTCTCGTCGACCGCGAGATCGATCACCTGACTTGCGAGGCCGCTGAATTTCGCGACCATGGTCGTCGCTTGGGTGGTCACGTCGAACGTGTAGAGCGTGTCAGGGCTGTGGCCGTAGACGATCGTCGGCGTGGGCGCGGCGTCCGCGGAGTCGGCTGTGGTGTTCGCATCGGTTGCGTCCGACCCAGTCGAGGTATCCTGGAAGGAGCCGTCGTTGCCTCCGCTGGAGTCTTTTCCGCTCGACGCATCTGGCAGACCGATCGGCGGAGCAACCGTGGCCGAATCGGAGCATGCCACGCCGACCGAAGCGCCCAAGACGGACACGAACAAACCAAGAAAGACGAGCGAACCTCTGCGCATTGATGACCTCCAATGGGAGGAAGGTACGCTCAATGGGGCGCCACGAAACTAAAAGACTCTAAAACGCAGCGCGCGGCGCGTTCCCTTGCGCCGTGCGGCCTTCGTGCCAGCGCCCAACGCAGATGCTATAGTCGTGGCTCTCCAACGAGGAAGAAAAAAACATGCGACGTGTGTTCGGTTTGGTCTTGGCGGCAACTCTCGGAGCGTCGTCACAGCTCGTCGCGTGCAGCAGCACACCCACCGCCGCGGTGAGTCCGCTCGTCGGCCGCTGGGGCAGCACGAACGCCAATCCCCCATCGCTCATCGCCAGTCAGTCGACCGAATGGACGTTCAACGCAGACAAGACCGCGACCCGAATCGATACAACGGTCTACAAAGACGTGCCGTTGTCGATGAACCCTGACGCACAGTGCACGTCCGTGAGCCAGTTCGCCGGGTTGACGTGGTCGACCAGCGGCACAAACGCCATCAGCATCACGGGCGGCACCAGCTCCGGCACGGTGACCTGTCCTGATGCCGCGCGGAATCGCACGACCCCTAGCGCGCCGTCGAACCTCGCCTTGACGGGCACCTACTCGGTGACGGGCACCTCGCTGGCGCTCACTCTCAACGGTTCGGCGGACACTCTGATGCGCAAGTAAGGCAAGTCCTCGCGATAACCTGCGCATCGGACCCGACAAAAGGCACCCGCCCGTCCGCTAGGCGTCCGTGTTACGTTGACGCTCGATGAGTCCCCGCTTGGAGGACGACGCCGTCGAATGGGACGTCGGTAGGTACACGATCTACGGCGAGATCGCGTCGGGTGGCATGGCCACTGTGCACATCGGTCGTGTGTCGGGCGCAGCGGGTTTCTCGCGGCTCGTGGCCGTCAAGCGCATGCATCCGCAGTTCGCGAAGGATCCTGACTTTCTCGCGATGTTCTTGGACGAGGCGCGTTTGGCTGCGCGCATTCGTCATCCGAATGTGGTGCAGACGCTCGATGTCATCGCCGAAGACGACGAAGTCTTGCTGGTGATGGAATACATCCACGGCGACGCGCTGGCTCGCATCGAGCGCGCGGTCTTGCAGAAGAACGGTCGCGTTCCGCCGCGCATCGCGTCTGCGATTTGTGCGGGGGCGCTGCATGGACTGCACGCTGCACACGAAGCCAAGAGCGAGCGCGGCGAGCCTCTCGACATCATTCACCGCGATGTGTCGCCGCAGAACATCATCGTCGGCACCGACGGCATCGCGCGCATCATCGATTTTGGCATTGCCAAGGCGGCCAATCAGTTGCACCTCACGCAAGAAGGCGAGCTCAAAGGCAAGCTCGTGTACATGGCGCCAGAGCAGCTCGAGGCGAAGGCCGTGATCACGCGCCAGGTCGACGTCTTTTCGATGGCCGTCACCACGTGGGAAGTGTTCTGCGGTCAACGCATGTTCGAGACCACGGACACGCACCAGATCATCGCGGCGATCGCGCGCAAACAGAGAGCCGAGCTGCCTTCGACCGTGGTGCCCGAGCTGCCCCCAGAGCTCGATGCGGTCATCATGAAAGGCCTCGCGATCTCGCCCGCCGATCGCTGGAAGACCGCGCGCGAGTTTGCCGAGGCGCTCGAAGAGGCGGTGCCTCCAGCGACGACGACGCAGGTCGGCGCCTACGTGCAAGAGGTCGTCGCCAAGGCACTCGAAGAGCGTCAAAATCGCATCAGTGAAATCGAGCATCGCGTCGCGGATTCAAAACCGAGCCGCAATCAGCTCGTTCAAGAGATGCGGGACAAGTCGTCTGACCAGCTTCACACCAAAGACGTCATCCTCGAAGTGAGCGCAGCTCCACGTGGCTCCACTCCAGCTCGCGCTCCGGCTCCACCTACTCGCACGGGACCTCCGCCTGCTGGGCGGAGCGCGCCCCCCTTGCCCGCTCGTGCCTCTGCGGCGGCCGCGAACGAAGTGGCCCCGCGTGGCGTCTCGGCGGCTTCAGCGACAGAAGTCACAGGAGAGAGCCCTCGCGATTCGCGACCGACACTTCCGCCAGCTCCTCCAGTTGTCTCGCGACCCACTTACTCCGACGAAGACACGCCTCGACCACGGCCGTCACTGCCGGTGGCACTTCCGATCACGAGTGATCCCTTCCTGGTGCCCGAGTCGAACCCTTTGGCCTCGTCTCCTTCCGCATCCAGCTCACTCGAAGCGCCCGCGATCCCCACCGAGTATGCAAAGCCTGCCAAGATCACCATCGAGAAGATCCCGTCGCGTCGCGGTGGATTGTTTCTCGCGTTGGTGCTGGCGGCGGCTGTTCTCGCGGCGTTTTTGTATGTGCCGGGCATGCTCAAGAAGAGTTATGTCGATGCTGCCACCGCGCACGGATTCACGCTCACGCTCGGCGACGTGGAGCCCTTCACGCACCCCGGCTCGATCGAACTGGTGGATGTGACTCTCGCGTGTTCGGAGATCCCTGGGGTCTCTGCGCATGCCAAGCACGTACACATTGGTCTGACGGGTCTCGCCCCGCAAGAGATCGTCGCTTCCGATGTCGAGATCACCATCGATGCGAGCTACTCGGCGCTTCGCTCGTCTCTCTTGAGGTACTTCGCCAAGCACACAGACGCCGTTCCATTTGGGTTGCCCCAGACGGTCTCCTACCTGGGCATCGAACCAGCGCATGTGATGTGGACGCAACCGTTCGGAGCAGGAACGCAAGTCGAACTACGTAGTGTGGTCCTCGACGTCGCGCGCGAGGAGGACCGCAAACTCGGCGACGATTGGGCCATTCAACCGTCTCCGATGTTCGTGACGTCTCCCATCGGGCCTGCCGGACCGTGGGTGTTCAGCGCATCGCAAAACGATCAGGGCTCCAAAGCGCGGGTGTCGTTCGATCAACGCGCCCAGCAAAATGCCGGGATGGACGTGGTCATCGAAAAAGGCAAAACCACCGTCGACATTCACGCGCAGCACGCACCGCCCGACGAACTCTCCATCAAAGCCGACGCATTCAACGGAACCGACGCCGACCTGCGCATCGATGTGGCGTTGCACGCCGTGTTCGAAAAAACCAAGCTCGATGGCACGTTCGATTTGCTCGCGGCGGGATGGCACGCGGCGGGCGGTAGTCCCGAGTCCATTCTGGTTCTCACGGGAGCTGCGCATGGAGATGGGCAGAAACCCATCGACATCACGGAGACTCGAGTCTCGATGGGCGCCACGACGGTTGCGTTCGGCGGGACGGTGCAACTGCAAGACGACGGCATCACGATCCGAGCCACCGCGAATGTGCCTCTCAAGTGCGACGGCTTCGTGACCATCACTCCGATGAACTTCTTCATCGACACACGGGACGTCGGCAAATGGGGACTCGGTCTCGGTCACGGATGCCCTGCCATCAAACCCAAAACGAAGTGACTCAATTGACCTCCGCACGAGCTGTTGTTACTCCCAGCTTCATGAAGCACTTCTCGATCTTCTTCTCGCTCGGGCTCACCCTCTGCGCTGCGTGCGCCTCGCATGACGTGGGCCAGGACTGCCGCACTGTTGGCTCAACCAGCGAATGCAGCACCGGGATTTGCGCCGCCGATTCGATCGGGCGCTTGGTGTGCGAGCCGACTTGCAAGGTGTACTCAGACTGCGGCCAAAGCCAGGACTGCGTGCCCGTCCCCAACACCAGCACGATGGCGTGTCGCACGCGCTGAGTGAGCTAACTGGTTGCGAGCAGGCCGCGCAGTCGCTCGGGCGCGAAGCGATAGTGGCGACCGCAGTAGTCGCAATCGATCTCGAGAGGCGTGCCGTCTGACACGAGATCCAAAATGTCGTGCTTTGGGAGTGTCGCGAGACTCAGAGCGAGTCGCTCTTCGCTGCACTTGCATTCGAAGCGCACAGTGCTCTCGCTGACCAGTGTGTGGGGCATCAAGTAGAGCAACTCTGCGACGAGCTTTTTGGGATCGGCGCCACCGTTGGCGAGCAGGTCGGTGATCGAAGGAAACTCGCGCAGTCGCTCGGTCATCACCATGAGCGGACCCTCACCCACCTCGGGCAAGAGCTGCACGATGTAGCCGCCGGCTGATTTCACGGTCGTTTCGTCCACCAGCGCGCCGACTGCGATGAAGCTCGTCACCTGCTGACTTGCTTGCATGTACTGCATGAGCGCGCCCGAGATGCCGTCCGCGGGATCCACCGACACGACACCTTGCGACAGCTCACCGTTGTGAAGCGTTCGCATCATCTGCAGCATCGATCCCTCGCCGAGCGGCAACTCGCTGTCTTTGGGGACGTGGCTGGGAACTTGGATGAGACCGCGCGTGGCGCCGTCAGGAAAGCTGTCGATGATGATGCGACTCTTGCGGTCTTGTCCCTGCAAAATGCCTTGGACACGAAGGTCCGGCGACATGGTCTCACGCACGAGCACAGTTCCCGTGAGCATCTCGGCGAACAGCTTGGCGCGTGGCGCAACGACGCGCTGGGCATCGATCGCGCCCTGCGCCGCGTCGGTCGATTGGAGCACGACCACTCGAAACGCGCCGTCATCAGTCAGTGCACGAAGGACGTGATCACCCATGAGAACCTGCCATGAGTATAAGCCATAAATTTGGCCGTTGCGCGTGTGCTCGTGCACAACCGTCTCATGCAGGCCGACCGTGAGCAGAACGACGAGCGGGTGAGCATCACCCTGCTGCCTCCGTCGAGCGATGCGGCCTTCGAGTACTTCGCGACTGTGCTGGATCGTGCGCTTTCGCGCGTGCTGCCGAGCGCAGACGACGAGTTCGAGTCGGGGTTCGAGACGCTGGTCGCTCCGCCCAATGATTTCGGCGTTGCCCTTCCCTGAGAGGCGCTGGCCCGTGTAGTCTCGCGTTCTTTCGAGGCGCGACCAGTGACCAAAATCAAGCCGCTCGTAGGCGTAATCATGGGCTCCAAGAGCGACTGGGAGACCCTGAAGGATGCGTGTGATCTGCTCGCCGAGTTCGGCGTGCCGTTCGAAGCCAAGGTCGTCTCGGCGCACCGCACACCCGATGAGATGTTCGCGTATGCGGAGTCTGCCGAGTCGCGTGGACTGCTCGTCATCATCGCAGGAGCAGGCGGCGCTGCACACTTGCCAGGCATGGTCGCGGCCAAGACGTTCGTGCCTGTGTTGGGCGTTCCGATTGTCGCCACGGCGTTGAACGGCATGGACGCGTTGCTGTCGATCGTGCAGATGCCCAAAGGCGTCCCCGTGGGCACACTCGCCATCGGCAAACCTGGAGCGGCCAACGCAGCCATCCTTGCCGCGTCGATCGTGGCGCATGGTCGACCGGACGTGCGCAAGAAGCTCCACGCGTGGCGCGCCGCACGCAAAAAAGAAGTGCTCGAGCAAAAACTCGGATGAAGCATTCCAAGCCTATTCTGCCTGGATCGACGATCGCGATCCTCGGCGGCGGTCAACTCGGACGCATGATGGCGATGGCGGCTCGCACGCTCGGCTATCACGTGAGAGCGCTCGATCCCGATCGGTCTTGCGCGGCGCGCTTCGTCGTCGATCGTTGCGTGACAGGGAGCTTCGACGATCCCGACGCAGCCTCGGAGGTCGCTCGTGGCGCAGATGTCGTCACCCTCGAGATCGAAAAGGTGTCTCTCGAAAGCATGCACGCAGCCGAGAAGCACGCGCCCATGCGACCGGGTCCGAGTGTGCTCGCGATCGTTCAAGACCGCGTCAAGCAAAAGCAGTGGCTGAAGAAGCATGGCTTTCCGGTTGGGACCTTCAGCATCGCTCGCAACGCCAAAGACATCGCGA
>JAYVXK010000069.1:0-2675 GCA_043785265.1 Myxococcales bacterium
GGGCACCTCGGCCTCGAAGAGTTTTTCGACCAGCTTGGCGTCGCTGCGCGAGAGGATGACTTGCGGACCGCGGGCTTCGCGATCGATGTCCTTCACGTAGGCGACCACGCGATCGCCCGGGCGATGCGACTCGCGCGGGGTCTGCTCGCGGAAAGGCAAAATGCCTTCAGTGCGACCAAGATCGACGATGAGATTTTGGCCCTTTTCGAAGCGGCGAACGACACCCTTGATGAGCTCGCCCTTCTTGTCTTTGAATTCGTTGAAGATGAGATCGCGCTCTTCGTCGCGGACGCGTTGAATGAGCACTTGCTTCGCGGTCTGCGCGGCGATGCGGCCAAACGAGCTGCGAGCCTGCTTCACGCGGAGGAGATCGCCGAACTCTTTGTCTTGCTCGGCGGCCTTCTTTGCGTCGCTCGGGTGCCAAAAAATTTGGAAGCCCAAGTCCTCGCCGAGTTCTGCTTCGAGGCCTGCTTTTTGGGCATCTTCGAGGGCGATTTCGCGATCTTCATCGGACGGGTCGTCGACCACGGTCATGTACTGAAAGAGGTCTACTTGGCCTGTGTCTTCGTTGAAGCGCGCCTCGAGTTCGCGCGTCGGACCGAAGACGCTCTGCGCTGCCTTGAGGATGGCTTCTTCCACGGTCTTCACGAGACGCGACTTTTCGATGCCCTTGTCCTTCGCGACCATTTCGATCGCGGTGAGGAGGTTCGGCTCGGTGGGCTGAGTCTGTTGCTGCGTGGCCATGAATGACGTCCTATTTCTTCTTGTTGGGGTGCGGGGGCTTACCGCCCGGTTTGGGCTGTGGGCCGAACTCGAAGACGAGGTGAGCGGTCTCGATGTCCGCGAATGGGACCTCGTGAGCGCGACCGTCGTTGATCGTGATGACGCCATCGTTGAAGCCGATGACGCCGCGAAGAACCTTTTGACCGTTGATGGGTTTGATGACTCTGACTTTTGCTTTTTGCCCTGAAAATCGGGCGAAATCGCGAGGAGCTTTCAATGGACGCTCGACACCAGGCGAGCTGACCTCGAGCGTGTAGCGATGCGGCACCAGGTCTGCCACGTCGAGCGCGGGAGACAAGTCACGCGACACGTTCGCGCACATCGCAAGATCGACTGCTGCATCTTTGACGGTGGCAGAGCTGTCGGCGCTGCCGAGTTTTTCGACCGATACGCGCAAGATCCAACCACCGAGTTCGGTCTTCAACTCGACCTCGACAACCTCCGCGCCATGAGCGCGCGCAACCGGCTCGATCACAGCGAGCAAGGCTGCGCGATCGACTCCAGGAGTTGTGTTTTTGGCTGCGTTGGTCATAGAAGTTGTTGGGCAAAAAAAAACGCGGTCCCCGGTTGGGGCCGCGCTCGTCATCCTCACCTACCGGGCGCGGAAACATAGCGCCAGCGACACTCCAAAAGCAAGCAGAGTTTTGGAGGCTAAAATATGCCTAGTTCAGACAGCCCGTTGGCGTGATCGCTCCTTTTGTCGCACGGCTGGGCTGTCGCTGCTAATTGTCGGAGCGTGAATCGTTCTGATGTTTCGATCGAATTCGACGAGGGTGCATTTGATCCTCAGCGTGTGATGCCGGTGCGTCACCGATTGATGGACCATCCGCTGTTGCAACTCGACAAGCTCGTCGAGCTTGGCATGCGCCTGGGCGAACACGGCATTCGCTATCACAACGCAGACGCGTCGCCTGGCACCAACTTCGAAGGCGCACCAGAGACGCACAAGCCCAAGTTCACGGCGGCCGAAACACTCGCGCGCATCGAGAGCGCCTCGGCATGGATGGCTTTGCACTACGTGGAAAAGGACCCGATTTACCGCGAGCTGGTGCACGACGTGCTCGATGCGGTCAAACCGCGGGTCGAGCGCAAAGACCCGCACATGCACTCGTACGCGGGCTGGATCTTCATTACTTCGCCGAACGCCGTCACGCCGTATCACATGGACCACGAGAACAATTTCATCCTCCACGTGCGCGGTCACAAGACGCTCCACGTATGGGAGCCGCTCGATCGCGACGTGGTGACCGAGCGCTCACTCGAGTTGTTCCACGGCAAGCACTCACGCGATCTGGTGCAGTACAAAGAGGACCTGCAGCCGCGCGCGCATGTCTTCGAGCTAGAACCAGGGATGGGGGGCTACATGCCGTCGACCGCGCCACACTGGGTAAGAAACGGCGCCAATGTGTCGATCACGATCAGCTTCACTTATTACACGGACGCTATTTTGCGCACCAAACTGCTCTATGTGGCCAACAACAAATTGCGCGAGTTGGGGCTTCGACCCCAGCCAATCGGCAAGAGCCGCGCGCGTGACGCGATGAAGCTCGCGACCATGAGCACGATCAAGCGCACCGCGGAGATGGTTCGCAAGCGACCCCAGTGGTCACCCCCTGGGTGGGTCCCATGACGCACGCTCGAACGAAGTGAGACTCGGGTGACTGCCATCACCGTCTTTGTGGTTCGCTCGAACGATCCAAAGTGGCAGATCGCAAACGATCGACTGACTGATGACGAGGCTGAGCGTGCCGCGCGCTTTGTGTTCGATCGAGATCGCATTCGCTTCATCGCGTCGCATCGAGCAGTGCGTCGCATCGTCGCGCGCGCGACCAACTTGGGCCACGCGGAGGTGACCTTCGAGACAGGCGATCACGGAAAGCCCTATTTTCATG
>JAYVXK010000070.1:0-2674 GCA_043785265.1 Myxococcales bacterium
TTGCGAGCGATGACGCCCAGCATGGGAGAGCTGACGATCGACGCGAGCACGAGACGCTTGCCGTCTTGAGGTCCGCGCGTGAGCAGGTAGTGACCGAGCAGGACGCCGACTTGATTGCCTGTAAGTTGCACGTAATCGGAGGCTGATTTCCCGGGCACCGCGACGGCGAGGCGATCGGCGTCTGGATCGTTGGCGAGGACCAGCGCGGCGTTTTCTTTTTTGGCGAGAGCGAACGCTAGATCCATCGCGCCTTTTTCTTCAGGATTGGGAAACGCGACAGTCGGAAACGCAGCATCCGGTTCGGCTTGCTCGGGCACGCTCGTCACATGAGTGAAGTGCGATTCGGCGAGCGCGAGTCGCGCGAGTTTGTTCCCCACGCCATGCATCGGCGTGTACACGATTCTCAGATCGCGTCGGCCGCCCGCGCGAACGCTGAGCGCCCGGATTGCAATGAGATACTTGCGCTCCACGTCTGGAGACACGGTCACGATCAAGCCTGTTTTTCGGGCTTCGGTCACATCCGCGCGTGGCACATCGACAGACGACGGTGCGGACTCGATCGCACGTGCGATGAGCGCGTCGGTGGGCGGAATGATTTGAGCGCCATTGCCCCAATAGACTTTGTACCCGTTGTACTCGGGTGGATTGTGACTCGCCGTGACCATGACACCCGCTGCGGCATCGAGGTGTTTGACCGCGAACGCAATGAGCGGAGTCGGGCCGAGGTCTTCGAACAAGTGCGCGACGATTCCGTGCGCGGCCAAGACGCACGCGGTGTCCACGGCGAACTCGCGACTCAATCGGCGACCGTCATAGCCAATCACGACGCCGCGTGTTTTGGCGTCCCTGGTCGACTCGAGAAGGTGCGTGGCCAATCCGCAGCTTGTTCGCGAGACGACCGCCCGATTGATGCGATTGGGTCCTGCCGCGATGACGCCGCGCAGTCCTGCGGTGCCGAACTCGAGCACGCCTGTGAATCGATCGGTCAGATCGGCTCGCGCTTTTTCGTCTCCACCGAGCGCCGCATCGACTACCGCGCGCAGTTCGTTCCGCGTCGCGTCGTCCAGGTCACCGGCGATCCACGCTTCAGCCCTCGCTCGCAGTTCTTCCATGGGCAAGTGCATAACTCGCCTCGCGCGCGCTGACGATGCCATAATCGCCCCGAAAGATGCTGCGATACGCGATTCGAAGGGCCTTTTGGGCCATCCCAACGCTCTTCGCGATCAGCATCGTCGTTTTTTTGCTCGCGTCACTCGTGCCCGAACCCGCGGAGCCACAGGGAAAAGAACGCGCTGCGCTGGTGGTCCACGATCCTGAAAGGTTCGACGCGATCGAGGAGGCTCGTCGTGAGCGATTCCTCGACGTGCCTCGCTTTCTCAACACGACCCCGCGTGACGTGCGCACCATCGTCGACGATTGCGTTTTGCATCTCGGGCAAGACGATGACGAGGCGCCGGCCGCCGCGCATCACTTGGCGACGATAGGCGCCGCGGCGTTTCCGTATCTCTTGCCAACCCTCGACAAACTGCCGCCTCTGGCTCGCGGTCGCGTCGCGATGGCGTTGCGCCCAGTCGCTGAACGCATGGGGCTCGGCGATGATCCGTTGCTCGCGAGTCAACAATCGGCTGCGTTGTTCTGGTCGCGACTGTGGGAGGATCGCTCCGTCGAATTTACGCGCCCGAATGTGCGTCGCGCCGTGTCGCGCTTGCTGATGCACGAATCAGACGTGCGTGATCGCGACTTGATGTCACTCGACACCTTCGTGATCGAAGAAGTGATGAACGCACTCGCCGATGCGCATGATCCCGAAGGAGTCGCGCGTCTCGTCGGCGTCCTCGCGCATGTCACCAACAAGCCGCTCGCGCTGCCCGTGGTCTTCGACACCGCGGCGATGGAGACGGTCATCGCGGATTGGCAGCGTTGGTGGTTTTTGCATCGCTCGGACTATGTCGTTCTCGATGGCGTCGAACGGATCGGCGCTGCGGTCAGCGAGACACGCTATGGCAAGTGGCTGCTGTCTTCTGCGCGAGGTCAGCTCGGAATTAGCTCGCAAGACGGCAAGCCGATCGCCGACAAAATATGGGTCCGCGCGAGGATCACACTCGAACTGACCTTGGCGTCGATGCTCTTTTCCTACGCGCTGGCGGTGCCCATTGGAGTCATCAGCGCGTGGCGTCGAGGTCGTGGCGCGGACTTGGGGTTGGCGCTCTTGCTGTTCGTTCTCTATTCGTTGCCGACGTATGTGATCGCGCAGTTGTTGGTGCAAGCGGGGTCCCACGGCATCTTTTGGCCTATCGTGGCGATGACCCTCGGATCGCTCGCGAGTCTGTCGCGCTATCAACGCGCAGCCATGCTCGATGTCCTCCGACAAGACTACGTTCGCACTGCGCGCGGCAAAGGGATGAACGCCGCGCGAGTGCTCATCGTGCACGCGCTACGCAACGCCATGATGCCGACACTCTCGCTCGCAGGACTGCAATTGCCAGCGCTGTTTGGCAGCGCGATCGTCGTCGAAGAGGTGTTTCGTTTGCCGGGTCTTGGCTACGAGACGATGCGCGCGGTCGAGACAGACGACGGCGCATGGCTCATTGCCGTGGTGTTGCTCTTCGCGGTTGCGACCACGGTGGGTCTCTTGGTGACGGACGTTGCCTATGGTGTGCTCGATCCGCGACTG
>JAYVXK010000071.1:0-2674 GCA_043785265.1 Myxococcales bacterium
ATGCCCAATGCCAACGTGCTCACGATCAAAGTCTTGCGCATCTCATTTGCCCTTTCGACGAACGCCCAACCAAGTAAGTTCGCTGATGCCTTCGCCCACGTCCGTTTGAATGGTCTTGCCGTCTGCTGAGACGTGCGCGAGCGCGGAGACACTCAAGACGCCCACATTTGGTGGCACCGAGAAGTAGTCGTCTCCGAGTACGAGTAACTCGACCGCCACACTTGGTGCGAGAGCCGCCGAATTTACGAGAGTGACGCCCATCTTGTTCGACGACTTCGCGCTCGACGGCGCGAGCGCATAGATCGCGTCGAGCTTGGCGATGGTCGCGTAAGGCGGCGCGTCGGTGAGCGGCACATTGGCGACACGAAGCGTGCGACCTGCGTCGCCTGCTCCGAAGTCTGCGATGTCGAGATCGAACTTCGTGCCGTTTGGGATCTGCAGCGTGAGATCGCCCTGCGTGATGCTCGACGCAGACGCGTTGTCTGGCGGTAGGAGCACCGTGCTCGGCAAAAATGCCGGCAAGCGCATGTTGATGGTGACGTTCGCGGGTTCGCCGTGCGTGAAGCGAAGGTAGTCGACCGCGTGGTCCAAGCGACCATCCGCGTGCATCGCGTAGTTCTCAGTCAGCAAAAATCGGCCGATCGAAATGTCGAACGCGCCCGCGTCGTCCGTGCGCGCTCCGAAACAGATGGAGCCGCACACGGTCACCACGCGATTTCCGAGCGGGACATTCGTGAGGTCGGCGACAGTGCCGGATGCGTGCAACATGCATGTGCCACCGTCGGGACGCTGGTCGATTGGCTCGCTGCACGGCACGACCGGAGGGTCGCTCGCGTCGCTCGCATCGCTCTGGGTCGAAGCATCGATCGAGCTCGACGCGTCCATCGTCGCGCGAACCGACGACGTACCGCAGGCGCACACGGCCAAGAACAGGGCGAAACGAAGCCGATGCATCCGCGCGCAGCATGCGGTGAACACGCCGATTCGTCACGTCCTATCTCGAACTGGAAGGCTACAGCGGGAGAGGAACTGGTCTAGGTCAGCCGCCGATGTGCACGTTCTTGCGAATCCACTCCGGTCCCGCACACGCACTGACGAGAAACTCAGCAACGTCAGCGCGAGAGATGGAGGATGGTACGGGCTCGACCTTCGCGGTCGCCACTGTCTTGCGTTTTGCGGGACCGTCAGTCAGTCGTCCCGGTCGCACGATCACCCACTCTAGATCGGCGGCGCGAACCATCTGCTCTTGGCGCTCGTGGTCTTCGAAAGGATTCTTCAGCAAGAAACCAATCGCCACCGCTCTCACCACGACATTGACGAGCGGCCGACTATCGCCAACTCCGAGCGCGCTCAGAACGACCAAACGATTCACTTTCGCCTTGTTCATGGCGTCGAGAGTGAAGCGCGTGCCCCTCGAGAAGTAGGTAGGGTCGGCGCGCAATGTCTTGAACGACGTCGCAGACGCCGTGATGATCACCGCGTCGTGGCCAGGCACTGCCGAGTCCACTGAGCTCGCGTCGTGGAAGTCGCCAACCAACTTCGTGAGCTTCGGATGCTCCACGTCGAGCTTCTGCGGACTGCGCGCAAACGCGGTGACTTCGTGTCCTTCTGCGAGGGCGAACTTCACTGCCAAGGCGCCAGTTCCTTGGGATGCTCCAATGACTAGAATCTTCATGCTTTGCCTTGTTCTAGTTCAGCGGCGACTGTGGAACATCTGAAAACGCTAGGACTCGAACGAGGGACTCGGGACAGGGTCGAGTAGAGGTAAGATGCCGCGCGATGATGATCAAGCTTGCCGCTGCCGTTTCGTTCACGTCGTTCGTCCTCGTTGCTGCGTGCACGCGACACGAGGGGACCGCTCCCAAGTTGCCACCAGCAGCCCGTGCGTGTGCGAGTGTGCCGCCTGAAAACGGCAATACGCCGCCGGGGATGTCGGGCGTGACGTTCCAGTGTCACGCCGACAGCGACTGCACGGCAGGTCGCGAAGGTCGATGCAGTTTTTCTGGCGGAGGACATGAGGTAGCCATCGTCCGATGCACCTACGACACGTGTGGCGGTGACACGGACTGCGGCAGTGGAAGACTCTGCATTTGCGGCTCGGGTGGGGAGACCCGCAATGAGTGCATCCCGTCCAACTGTCACGATTCGGCCGACTGCGGCGGCAACACCTGCGAAAGCTCATGGGGCAGTGCGAGAGCGACGCCTGGTCGCTATTGCCATACGGCATCGGACAAATGCGCTTCGGCGTCCGACTGCAGCTCTGGTGAGACGTGCGACTACGCGAAAGCGTCTTCCCGTTGGGAATGCATGGCCGCGATGCCGCATCCCGTGGGCTGAGTATCCTCGACGGGCAAAGAATCGTGCGGCAGGCGGTTTCAAGGTCCGTGAACCCTTATCGCGTCGCGTGGGCTCACTCGGAGACGATGACTGCTTCCGAGTTCGAGCGGGCGATTCGTCAAGTGCGCCGCACGCAAAGACACTCAATGGCGTTGGGAATCGCTCTCGCCGTCACCATGACGACAGCAATGTTGTGGCTCATGTGCACATGGACCGATTGGCACGCCTGGTGAGTTTGGGGCGCCCGAGCGGACCGCACGTCCTCGCGCAGAGAAAGAGAGCGTTACGTGGAGTTCGCGAGATGGGGCCCCTCCAGCCCGAGCGGACCGCACGTCCT
>JAYVXK010000072.1:0-2672 GCA_043785265.1 Myxococcales bacterium
CGTGGCGCTCTCGGTCGTGTGCGTGTTGATCGCGTGCGGTTCGGACGTCAACATCGGTGGACCAGGCGATGCCGGAGAACCACTGAGCCTCGACTGCGAGCCCTGCGTTTTCAACCAAGACTGTCACGCAGGTGCTGCATGCGGCGCTTTCTCAGGCGACGCATATTGCGCGACACTATGTCCGCAAGGCACCGAGTGCACCGCCGGACAAACCTGCAGCAGCGTGAACATCGTTGGTTCGAACCAAAAAGCGTGTCTGCCCGCTAGCGGCAAGTGCCCAACGGCGCCGCCGCCGCCTGGACCCGATGGGAGTGTCGCGACCAAGTGCGGGACGCTGAACGGGCCTACCATCCCTTCGGCATGTCACTCGTGCAAAGCAGGCGTCGGCACCTGTCAGGCGAACGGGTGCTACGGCGGCTGGTGGTGCAACACGACCAACAACGAGTGCGTCCGACCTCCAAAATGTTCGTGAAGGCCGTGGGCGCCTGACGAGGACGTCGATTTCGTGATCAGGGGGCGATCTTGCCGACATTGCCCCACCGATGAAGATCACCATGACGTCCGCTCTGATCGCGGCGATCGCCGTAACTGGCGCAGCAGCAGGGGCCCTGACGGGGTGCGCGCATGCGGTTAGCACCTTTGACACGTCGAAGGATGGCGGCACGAGCTTCAATGACGACGCGGGCAGCTTTGGTAAGCCAGGCAATGGCCCCAACGGACCGCTCGCTCTCTTTGCGCACTCGGGTGCCACCCTCTATCAGCTCGATCCAGAAAATCTCACCGCGCCGCCTCAGACCATCGGCAACTTCGATTGCATCGCGTCACAGCAAGGCGGCGCGACATCGATGACCGACCTCGCGGTGGGCAAAGACGGCACGCTCTATGGAGTCAGCGAAGTCGCGGCGTACCCGCTGAGTGTGCACAACGGCGTGGTGCATTGCGCGGCCACGTGGACATTGCCTGCCAACACGCGTTTCTTCGGCCTGACGATGGCTCCTGAAAACACAGTCTCGGCGAACGAGGTCCTCATCGCGGCGAACGCTCTCGGTCAGCTTTATCGAATCGATCCCGACACCGGCAACGCGACGCAAGTCGGCACGCTGGGCGTGGACACTGTCACGGGCAACCCATGGTCGCTCTCAGGCGACATCGTGTTTCTCGCCAACAGCGGCAACCCCATCGGCTTCGCGACCGTGCGCACGTGCGGCATGACCGGCACGTCGATATGCTCGAAGGTGGACACTGTCATTCAAGTCGACATCTCCGCCATCAGGCCGGGAACGCAAAGCGTGCTCAAGTCGGTGCGCGGTGCGGCCAAGAGTTCGAGCCAGACGTTCGGCAGCATGTTTGGAATCGTCGCCTACCAAGACAAGGTCATCGGCTTTTCGAACAAGGGTGACATCGTCTCGATCAACAACGTCAACGGCGCCGCCACTCTCATCGCCACAGTCGCCAACGTGAAGTTCGCTGGCGCAGGCGTCTCCACGCTCGCGCCCGTCATCGCTCCACCAAACTGAGCACTGCTCATCTTTTATTTCGGTTGTTAAATTAGTGGCTGGGGGCGCAGGTGCCGGACAGGTTTGCGATCCAGTTGCGCACGAGGTCGACGCCTTCGTCGTGCACGACACTGCGACCTATCTCGGGCATCGCGATCGCGGGAGTCGTCGAGGTCATGCGATGCAGCAGGATTGATTCGTCTGGCTTGCCTGGGACGACGTCGTACGCCAGGTTGCCCGTCGCTTGCCCCGCAGCAACAGGCGCTTTGCACGCGCCAAAACGATAAGGGTCGGTCACCGAAACCCGCAAAAACAAGCCAGACGTGCGCGCTTCGCCCGTCTCGTTGTGGCAGTGCCCGCAGTTCGCATCGAGGTAGGCGCGTGCGCGAACATCCTTGCTGAGAGAGGCGTCGGACCACGAAGGCAGAATGGGAAGGGGGTTAGGATCAGGCACTCCCGTGATCAGACCCAGCTTCGTCCAGTGTGCGAGTTGGTTGTCCACGCCGTCGACATAAGGATAGTTCGTATTGAGTCGATCGGCGCGAACGCCAATCAACACCAAGGTGTCCAAGTCGGCGTGGCACTTCTTGCATTGGTTCTGATTGGGCACCAAGTACGACGCGGTGACTGAGGTGCCGTCGGTCTTCACGAAGGGGATGTCTCGCGTCTCGCCTCCTGGGCGAATGCGAGCTTCTTTCTGATCGGCGTCCCAGACATAAGACACTCCGCTCCACCCATCTGCGCCGCGAATGAGCACGCGCGTCTCGACCCAACGCACTGGTTCGGGATTGCGCAAGTCTGCTGGAAACCCAAACGACTTGGTGACGATCGATCCGACCGGCATGTCGAACGGCTTTGCGGGATCATAAGTGATTGGCGATCCCTTAGGTACCCACACGGTTCGACTCTTGATCGCATAATCCGAAAAGAGCGTCGCGCTGGGTTCGTAAGGTACGACGCCCAAACTAGGCACAATGCTGGCGTTTTTCACTGACACCATGCAATACGAAGACAGCGTCGGGTAAGGATCAACGAGGTATGATCCGTCCCCTCCCGGTGTGCACGGTGATGCCTTAGGTACAGGCGAGCTGCACGACAGCGCCGCGGCGACACTCAAGTAGCAACAACGCCGCATGTCAGAGCCCGGGGAAGGTCACCGCGGGCACGATGGGCTGA
>JAYVXK010000073.1:0-8812 GCA_043785265.1 Myxococcales bacterium
CTTCCAGACCAACGATGGCGAACCGCCATTCATCGTCATGGAACTCCTCGAAGGAGAGAGCCTGAGTGCACTGCTCAAGCGACAACCACAACTGCCGCCCGAGCGTGTCGCCTACATCGCAGTCCAGGTTTTGTCGGCGCTCGGCGCAGCGCACAAGAAGGACATCGTTCATCGCGACATCAAACCCGACAACATCTATCTGTGCTCGACGAGTGTGCAGGCAGATCTCGTAAAAGTGCTTGATTTTGGGGTTGCCAAGGTACTCCGCGACAACAAGGATCCTAAGATCACGCGTCAGGGTTTTGTCGTCGGCACGCTCTCGTACATGTCGCCTGAGCAAGCGAAGGGCGAAGATCTCGACGGGCGAGCAGACCTCTATTCTCTCGGCGCGGTCTTGTATGTCGCGCTCGCAGGGCGCAAGCCGTTCGATGCACCAACGACGCCGGCTGTCGTCGCTCAAATTTTGAGAGACAAGCCGGTCCCGCTTGCGGCGATTCGTACCGACGTCGACGTGAAGTTGCTCGCGTTGGTGGAGCGTGCGCTGGAGAAAGACCGAACAGCGCGCTTCGCGAGCGCGGAAGAAATGGCCACTGCGTTCGCGCCGTTTGCGTCCCCGACGACTGCGCTCGTCGCAGATACGCGGCCAACTGATCGACAACCGCGCGCTGTGTCGTCGTTGCCCACCGTTCCGCAAATCGCTCGGCCAGACGCTCCAGCGACTTCGCCAGACACCGTGCGATTGCAGCCAAATGAAGCTCCCCACGACGACGAGCCGATGTCGCAAGCGCCAATCGGTCAGCGATCCCCCCGCACGCCGGTGCCCCCCGCGCCATTGCCTGTTGTTCCTCCAGAAACCACATTGCGGTCGAACCCGACACAAGAAGAGCCCAAACGCACGCTTCCGTCGAATCTCGGCTTGGGAGTGGCTGCACGTGCGGCGCTGGCCGATCGCCCGCCTCCTGTCGCGAGCGCGCGCACGGCAGAACAGCCTCCACCTGCCCTGCCATCCTCGACTTCTCCGATTGTATGGATCGCGCTTGTGCTCGTTCCGGTCGGTATCGCGTCCTTGCTCGGACTCGGCTGGGCGATGCGCAGCGCGTTCTTGACCGATGAACCCGTCGCGGCACCCTCGACCGCGGCGAGTACGGTCTCGACCAAAATCGCCGACGCTTCCGCCCCCATCGCGCCGAGCGTCGAGCCCGCAGCGACGTCGCGCCTCGGGACGACGAAGCCGCCTACGCACGCGTACGGCTCGGCACTGCATCCGTCGCAGACCGAACACATCGATGCATCGGTTGCTCATAACGCGGCGCTGCCCGGTGCTCCACTGATCGTGGATCCTTTTGCCTCTCCGAATCGGCAGTGACTCAGTCGACGAGCGGCGGAACGACTACAAAGAGCACGCGCGTCCACAATTCGATCATCGAACGTCGAGAGGGGTTGCTCTCGAGCGCCCACTCCACAGCGGTGGCTTCCACGAAGCCGACCCATCCGCGCAAGGCTAATTTCAGGCTCGCGCGCGCACTTGCCTGTTCGAGCCGGGGCACGTCGACCATGATGCGATCGACGAGCTCTTGCCGCGTCTGCTCGATGATCTGTGCGACTTCGCGGTCGGCACCAATCCCGCCACGCATCAGCGCTGCATACGCTTTGCTGTTGCGCTCGACGAAGTTCAAATAGGCGTTGAGGCCGCGCTCCAATCGCTCGAGCGGGGGCAGCGACGCTGGCGTGTTCGTCTCTTCGGCGAGCCTGCGTGCTGCCTCGCGCACTGTGCCCACGTAGAAGTCTCGCTTGGTGGGGAAGTAGTGATAGAGCAGGCCCTTCGAGATGCCGGCGTGCCGCGCCAGATCGTCGATCGACAACTCGTCGTAGGGTTGCTCGCCAAACACGCGCAGCCCGACTTCGAGCAACAGACTGTGTCGCTCGTCCTTGTCGAGTCGCATGCGTGGTGCCGCCTTCGTGCGATGCGTGGGCGAGTTTGGCTCTCGCTTTGGACGCACTCCGGGTGACGAGATCCGCGCCATGGGCTATTGACTATTATTCAATAAGATCTACAAATCCGCAAGAGGAGTCGTCATGCCCGCAGCTACTGCTACTGGACACGTCCCTGCGCGCGACATCCACGCGCGCTGTCGAGGTCGACTTCGCCAACGTGCCCCGCCTGCTGGCTTGACCTGAAGCGAACCGAGACCCCACACTTGCGTCATGTCCGAGCGCGCGGTGGTGTTGTTCGACGGCGTTTGCAACTTTTGCAACGGCGCCGTCAACTTCATCATCGATCGCGATCCTCGTGGCAAGATCGCGTTTGCGTCGTTGCAATCTGCGGCAGCCCAAGAGTTGATGCGCAAGCACGGCGTCGCGGTACCCGAGGGAGACCTAGACACGTTTCTTCTCATAGACAATGGGCGCATCTACGACCGGTCGACTGCCGCCTTACGAGTCGCAGGCAAGCTTCAAAGCCCGCTCGCGGTCTTTTGGATCTTTCTCGTTGTGCCGCGTTTCGTGCGCGATTTCTTCTACCGTGCATTCGCAAAGCGCCGCTACAAATGGTTTGGCAAAACTGACGAGTGCCGTGTTCCTACCCCCGAGATACGCGAGCGCTTCGTCGTTTGAACAGTGGCATAACCGTGTTTGATTGGTCTCTTTGATTATTCGAGATAACCGAACGCGCTCAACAACGCGACCGCCACGCCAAGCAGGCTCTCTCCGGCGATGAGCCCCGACGCGATCGGCACAACATAGCGCTCGGCGTGGTCTTTGTTGGTTCGCGTCCAGACGTACGCGATGAGCGCGCCCAAGAACATGGAGAACGAGTTCCAGAATGGGATGACCAACGCGAGCCCAAGGCCCGTAGCGCTAGGGATCCACTTCTTGTACTTGGGCAACCACAGCTCGAGCAGCGGCAGGATGATGCCAATGCTGCCACCGACGAGCATGCCCCATCGCGCCCATGGGTGCAGCGAGTGGACGCCGTTCGCGAGCACCTCGGCAACGCCCTTCCATACCTGCGCGCTCGGCGCGGGAAAGCGATCGCTCCCGATGACGTCCGGTGTGGGCACGAGCGTGTAGAACGCAGGCACGACCACCACCGTGCCGATCAAGGTCCCCGAGAGCTGCGCGAGAAATTGCTGACGTGGATTTGCACCCAGTAAATAGCCGCTTTTGAGATCGTTCAGGAGATCGGCTGCGGCTGCTGCAGAGCCCGCCGTGATGCTCGCGGTCATCAAGTTGGTCACGATCTTCGCAGGGGCGAGGATGCCGTAGGTGAGTTGAGTGATCTTGCCCATCGCACCGATCGGCGTGATGTCCGTCTCGCCTGTTGCGCGGCAGGCAACGATCGCAAGGACGAACGACAAGATGACCGCGATGACGCCAAGCCATGGGCGGATGTCGAACGCGACCCATCCAATGATGACAAGACCCAATGTGGCCAAGAGGGTGCCGACGACGAACCAGCTCGTGGGCACTTCGATCTTCTCCAACTCTTCGCGCACGGCGTCGTCGTCGTCGAGAGCTGCGCCCGCCTTCGGTTTGTCTTTCGATGCGGTGAACATCTTGGTGAAGCCGCTGAAGGCGCGGAGCATCGTGCGCCACTGCAGCCCGAAGGACAGGAGGCCGCTGGTCACCATGAGCGCCGCGCCAGGCCAAAGACTAAAGCTGACGATCGCGCGATATCCCAACGCAGGCGCGCCGTCTGCCCCCGGGTGCGTGTGGATTACCCCGTGATCGAGGGCGATCGGCGCGACGATTCCGTAATTGATGACGGCCGCGACCACCATACTCACGGTCGTTCGTAGTCCGATGAGCGCGCCGGCCGCGATCATGATGAGGGAGCCTTCGAACGAGAGCGTGAATTGACCGAAGCGAAGGCCGCGGAGCTTGGCGCCCGGAACTTGGAACTGACCCGGGATCACACTGAGCTTGGTGAGGAAGCCCAAGATGTTGTGACCCGCCGCGGCGTGCGCATCACGCAACCACGCAATGACGGCACCGATGCCCATCGCCACGAACAACGCGCGCGCCTTGAGGAGCGCCTCGGCGCCTTCTCCGTAGAGAGACTTGAGCGTCTCTGCTGCTGCGGTGCCCGACGGAAAGCGGAGCTTCTCGATGTTGATCATCTGGCGCTTCATGGGAATCGCCATCACGGTTCCCAAGACCGCCATGAAGAAGAGCCAACCCATGAGCGTGAGCATGGGCAAGTGCTTGCCGCGCACCATCAGCAGCGCACTCATCGCCGACGCGACAATCACCGTCGTCGTCGACGCCGCGCTCGACGCGGTCGATTGCATCGCGTTGTTCTCGAGCACCTTGAGGTTGCCTTTGAAGAGCGCGGGCAGACCGTAGAGAACCAAGAAAAACATTCCAATGAGCAGGACGACGCCAGCACCGACGCCGACTCCGACTCCCACGAAACGCCCAAGGAGATAAGCTCCGGTTCCGGCAGCTGGGATGCCCACGACGACGAAAAAGACGAGGCCCAACACCCAGCCAAAAACGCCCTGGCGAATGCGCGACGCGATGGACCCGAGCGCAAACGACAAGATGCACGCCGTGATGGCGACGCCGAGTCCCCAGCCTGTTTTGAGCCCCACGTAGAGGTTCGAGAGCGCCATGAGCGCGCCCAGGAAGGTGCCCACGATGAAGGACCGCAGCGTGAACTGCCGCTCGTCTCCTTGATAAACATTACGAAACCACTCGACCTCGGGATCGTTGGAGGGCGGGCGCTTTGCGTCTGCACGATACGGCTTGCCGGGATCGTTGGCTTCTTGGGTGGTCGTGTCGCTCTCGGCCATCTGATCGGTTTACTCGTACATGCGTGCATCTTGCAACGGCGGCAGACAACCGCGACGCGCCGCGGCGGAAGTGCTATTCGGAGCGCGCGATGAGCAGTGTGATAGAGGCCGAAATCAAGCGTCGAAAGACGTTTGCGATCATCAGTCATCCTGATGCGGGCAAGACCACGCTCACCGAAAAGCTTCTTCTCTACGGAGGCGCCATTCAACTCGCGGGCGCAGTGAAGGCCAAACGTGGTCGCGCATCTGCCGTGAGCGACTGGATGGAGATGGAGCGCGAACGCGGCATCTCGATCACGTCGAGCGTGTTGCAGTTTCCGTATCACGGACTGCAGATGAACTTGCTCGACACGCCCGGTCACGCCGACTTCAGCGAAGACACGTACCGCACACTGCACGCAGCCGACGGCGCAGTGATGTTGCTCGACTGCGCGAAGGGCGTCGAGACACAAACGAAGAAACTGTTTCGCGTCTGCAAGCAGCGCAAAATGCCTATTTTTAGCT
Source organism: Myxococcales bacterium (assembly GCA_043785265.1). GTDB lineage: Bacteria > Myxococcota_A > Polyangia > Polyangiales > Polyangiaceae > JANYHY01. The sequence continues at coordinate 5,298 of JAYVXK010000073.1, forward strand.
TCGTCAACAAGATGGATCGTCCAGGACGCGAGCCGTTCGATCTCATCGGCGAGGTCGAACACGTGCTGGGCATTGGCGTCTATCCCGTGACCTGGCCGATCTATCGCGGTGCAACCTTTCGCGGTGTCTATCACCGGCAAAAGCGCGAGGTGCATCTGTTCGACGCGAAGAAGGCCGGGTCGAGCGCCGCTGCAGGCTCTGAAGTCGCCGACATGATCGTCACGGGCCTCGACGATCCGCTCTTGAAGGCAGAACTCGATGAGCAGGGCTACTCGCAGTTGCGCGAAGAAGCGGACCTGCTCGACATGGCAGGCGATGCGTTCGACATGGATCGCTTCATCGCCGGTGACGTGAGTCCGATGTTCTTCGGCAGCGCCATCAACAACTTTGGACTGCAGGCGTTCCTCGACAGCTTCTGCGAGCTGATGCCGCCTCCGCTGCCGCGCATCATCATCGGCGGCAAATCAGCCACGATCTCGCCTGCCGACGACACGTTCAGCGCGTTCGTTTTCAAGATCCAAGCGAACATGAACAAGTCGCATCGAGATCGCGTGGCGTTCTTGCGCGTGTGCTCGGGTCGCTTCGAGCGCGGCATGAAGGTGCACGTGGTGCGCACACACAAGGACATGCGCCTCGCGAACCCGACGTCTTTCATGGCGCAGGAGCGCACCATCGTCGAAGAGGGCTACGCGGGCGACGTGATGGGTGTGTACGACCCGGGCATCTTCGAGATCGGCGACACGCTCACGAGCGGCCCGGAGTTTTCTTTTGAAGAGATTCCGAGTTTCGCTCCTGAACACTTCGTGCGCGCGATGCTCGCCGACCCGATGCGCCGCAAGCAACTGAAGACGGGACTCGACCAATTGGCTCAAGAAGGCACCATCCAGCTCTATCGACCCGTGGAGGGACTCGCAGGTGACATGATCCTCGGCGCGGTCGGACGCTTGCAGCTCGAGGTCGTGAAATATCGTTTGAAAAGCGAATACGACGTGGACGTTCGTCTCGAGCCCATGAGCGTGGAGTTCGCGCGTTGGGTGTCACGCGACGATGGCCAACCGGTCGACATGCGCGCCTTCGATCGCGAGCGCGTCGGCATTCCGTGTCACGACGTGCGCCGTCGCAATGTGGTGCTCTTCGCCGGCGACTGGCAATTCAACAGCGCCACCCGCACGTTCACCGGCATCAAATACGCAGAGACCGCTCAAGGCGGAGTGGCCACCAAAGGGAGCTGATTTAACCTGCGCTTACGCAAGTGCCTTGCACGCATAGTGGCGTTTTGGGAGCACACTGGTTGCCGCACTGTCCGCAGTTGACGTTGTCGTTCTTGGTGTCGGCGCAATACGATTGTGCGGGTCCGCCGTCTGCGGAGATGCCGCCATCGGGTGGGTCACACTTGCTTTGCGACTTGAGACACACGTCGCCGCATTTGCCCGCCGCACACACTTGCAGCACGTTGCAAGTGTTGCCGCACGCGCCGCAGTTGGCGTTGTCCGTGTCGGTCTTCGCGCAGTAGGGCCCGCCGGCTTCGGGAGCGCAGATGACCTGCCCGGATGCGCACGCCGAGACGCAGCCGCCCGCAACACACACCTTCTCTGGACCACACGCGTTTCCGCACGCGCCGCAGTTGCCGTTGTCTGTCTGGGTGTTCGCGCAATAGGGCGCGCCGGCCTCGGGCAAGCAACCGGTCTGTCCACTGGAGCAACCCGCGCCGCACTGCCCGGCAACGCATGATTCGAGCGTTTTACACGCCTTTCCACATGCGCCGCAGTTGCTGTTGTCGGACTTCAGGTTGGTGCAAAAGCCGCCGCCATCGACAGGACACGCGTCTTCGCCTGTGCCGCAGACAGATGCGCAAACACCATGCGAGCACACACTCGCCGAAGGACACGCAGTGCCACACGCGCCGCAGTTCTGCGGATCGGTGAGCAGCTTGACGCACTGCCCGCTGCACGAAGTCTGAACCGCGTTGCAGTTGTTGGCAGGTTGTGTCGTCGCCGTGTCGCCACCGCAGGCGACCACGACCAAGACCGCGCTGACAGAAGCGCCGACCAGCATCGCAACGAAAGGAGATCGATTTCTCATGGCGACCTCAGTTGCACCGCGCGGCCCAGTTGGCAGCGTTGACCGTCATCTTGGCCAAGTTGGGATCGGTCCACCATGTTCCGTTGTAGCCAGCGGCGTGCGCGACTTGCACGATGCGCCCCTGGCCTTGGTCTTTGACCGCGACCCCAATGCTCGTGCATTGCGTGCATGTTGCGATCTGAACGGCGCCTGCATTCAGTATGTTTCCGACGTTCGCGCCGAGAGTCGACGTCGTGACGAAGCTCGAAGGCAAACCATTCCAAATCGGATGCGCGACCGTGTTCGTGAAAGTGAGAGTGGACGTCGTGCCGCTCGTTCGAGGAACCAAAAGTAGAGGTTTGAGCGTCGCGAATTGGGCGTTGCCAACCATGTACGCAGCCCACTCGGTCATGATCACGCCAGTGAGTGCGCCTTGCGCGGTCACGACTGATTGTTGACCACCGACTGGCATGTCAGTCGTGTAGGTCGTTCCTGGAGAGATGATGACCACACCAAAACCGCTGGCTGGCGGAGAGCCAGAGTACGTCGTCGTCGTGTAGGTCGAGTTCACCGTGAACCCTGCGCCCTGCAGAATCGAGAGGTACCCCGCGTTGCTCGCCGCGTTGGTGTCGCCGAGCAAGAGCACGTTGCGATTGCACGTGCCGTCGCTGCAGGTGCCGCCGCTGCAGAGCGGCTTGTTCTTCGGACACACGTTGCCGCACTTGCCGCAGTTGTTGTTGTCGCTCAGATAGTCGGTGCAATAGGGCACGCCGCCGTCGCTCGCTTTGCAGAGCAACTGCGAGTCCGTGCATTGCAACACGCAGCCGCCGCCCACGCACGCCTCGAGGACGCCGCACGCGACCGCGCAATCGCCGCAGTGCGAGTTGTCCGTCTGCAAATTGGCACAAAATGCAGGCCCGCCGTCACCTCCGCATTGAGTCTGATCCTGCGAGCAGGTCGATGCGCACGCGCCGCTCGAACAAATGAGACCACTAGCGCATGTGGTGCCGCACTTGCCGCAGTTGGCGTTGTCGTTTTTGAGGTTCGCGCAATAGGGGCTGCCACCATCTGCACCGCATACGGTCTGACCGCTCTTGCTGTCACCGCATGTGGAGTTGCACGTGCCATTGAAACAAATCTCACCGGTTTTGCAGGCCTTGCCGCACACGCCGCAGTTCGTGTTGTCGCTGCGCGCATTGACGCATTTGCCAGGTTTGCCCGCCCCTGCGCTGCACAACGTGTCGCCGCCAGGACACTGCGTCGCGCATTTGCCAGCAACACATGCCTGACCTGTTGCGCACACCGCATTGCACGCGCCGCAGTTCTCACTGTCGGCTTGAATGGCGGTGCAAATCCCGCCGCAGATGATTTCCCCAGCTGCGCATTCGAGGGCAGGTGTGGTGTCGACTGCTGCGCTCTTTGCGCACGCGGCAACCACAGCGGCCACTGCAAGC
>JAYVXK010000074.1:0-2670 GCA_043785265.1 Myxococcales bacterium
GCCTGGAGGATGACATTGCGGACTTCCGATTGCTTGGCCTGCTCGGGAGTGATGATGCCGGTGTCGAGGAGGAACTGCACGTAGCTCTGATCGTGACTCACCTGTTTGATGACGCCGTTTCGTATCAGGTAGGCGCGCGAGTCTCCCACGTTGGCGACATACGCAGTCTTGTTGTGAATGAACACTGCCGTCAGTGTCGCGCCCATCTCTTCTCGACCTGGGTAGTGCGCGGCCTCCCACACAATCTTGTTGGTCATGGTCGCAGCTTTCTCCATGAGTGCATCTGGGGGCTCGAGAGGATCCTGCGTGGCCATCGATTGCTGAAGTGACTGGAGCACGAGCGCACTGGCCACTTCGCCTGCCTTGTGACCTCCCATCCCATCCGAGACCGCCAAGAGGATCCCTCGCGCGCCGACTTCGAAGCGACCGACACTGGTGCCCAGATCGCCTCCCACCAGATCGGCGATCAAAAACGCGTCCTCGTTGGCGCGACGAACAAGACCTTTGTCCGTCTGACCGAATGCTGTGACCTTGGTGGGCATGATGGAGCGCTCCTCTTTGGGAGATCAGGAGCACCAGCCGTGCCAGAGACGAAAGCGGGGACGGGGACGGGAACGGGTGCGGGGACGGGGCTGAACCTAACACGATCGCCTCAGTGTGGCGACGCTGCGTTTGCCCTAAAAACAGGCCCATCCGAGACACACGAGGTAGATCGTTGCCGCGACTCCCCAGAGCACGGCCAGCCGTTTTGCACCGATCTTGAAGGCGAGCGCGGGCGCGAGCGGTACGACGATCAGAGCGAGTGCTGCCTGCCAGAACGGGACGCGACCGAGGAGCGATCCGCAGATCACCACATGGATGGTCCCGAAGATCGCGAAGGCCAAAACCACTGCGCAGAGAACCACAAGATCGCTCATGGTCCACCATCTGACGATGGGTCGACCGCGTCACCAGACTTCACGAAGTTGCCTTCGCCATCGACCAGTCTTCCAGGCTGATCGAGGCCGAACAGCAGAGGCTTGGGAGCAGCGACCGGTGCACCGTGAGCATCACGCCAGACTCCGGATGCATAGTAGAGAACGCCGTCTTGTCCGCGAACGGAAGTCCAAGGCGAGTACTTGGCATCCTTGGGCGAATGCACCCAGCGTCCACGAACCCAACGCCATTGATCGGACTGCCAACGCCACTCTCCGTCGATCCACACTGCCTGGGAGTCAGGACTGTCTGGGAGCACCTCGACTCGCGCAGGGGGAGGTGGATAGGGCACGGGCGCGAGAGCGCTCCCAGGCTGTGGCACAAATGCGGGGAGGTTTGGGGCATTCGTGCAACCCAAGATCAATATCGCCGACAATAGCGCACGCACGCTCGCGATTGAGCACTCGTCATGCCATGCGCGTGGCTGGTCTTGCGATTGCTTTTGGGCCGCCATGAACTTGTCCACGTGGGTCGGGCTCAGCGTCATGCTGCTCTGCCTCACCGCGTGCACATCGATCCCTTATGGGCGCAGCGCAGTCGACGACATCTCGTTGCGCGGCAACTCTCACCTCGACGAAGACGACATCGAGAAGAAACTCGCCACCACCGATACAACCATGTTTTTGGGCGTATTTCGTGGCGTCTTTTACGAGTACGACGTCTACGACCGTTACGTCTTGCAATACGATCTCGCGCGCGTCGAGCGACTCTATCGGACCCGCGGATACTACGAGGCCCACGCTCGCGCTGGACGCGTGCTGCCGAAGGGCAAGAATCACGTCCGCATCGAGATCGTCGTCGAAGAGGGGCTGCCCATCCTCGTCACAGAGGAGGAGATCATCATGAACGGTGAGATCTCCTTCAAGGACGCGACGTTCGTGCGCGACGCCGTGGAGGCCAAGTTGCCCAAGGGCGGTCCCTTCGACGAAGACCTCCTCGACGACAGTGAGAAGGCTGCTCTGCGAGCGCTGGAAGATCGCGGCTACGCCAAGGCCACGGTGAGCGTGCACTCCGAAGTCGACCTCGTGCGCCACAAGGCCAGGGTCTTCTACGAACTGACGCCGCTCGAAAAGTGCGTCTATGGATCGCTCCACATCGAAGGACTGGGAGGTCTCCCGGAAGCGCCCATCCGACGAGCGCTCGATCTTCACTCTGGTGATCGCTACTCGGCGAGCGAGGTCGAATCTGCCAGGCAAGCGGTCCTCGATCTCGGGGTGGTCAGTTCGGTCGTCATCGACCACAGGTTCGACGACAGCATCCCGGGAGTCGTCCCTCTCATCGTGCGGCTCGAGCCGACCAAGTTGCGCGCGCTCAAGCTGGGAGGTGGCTTCGAGTTGGACTCACTGAAGACCGACATCCATCTGAGCGCCCGATGGGAAGATCGGAACTTCCTAGGAGGCCTCCGACAGTTCAGCATCAGTCTCACTCCAGGTCTGGTGCTGTATCCCACGCGACTCGGCTACTTCCAGGTTCCCGAGCGACTGCTACCCGAAGAGCGATTGAAGCTCGAATTCAGGACTCCCGGACTCTTCGAACCGCGAACGACTGGCTTCGTGCGGCCTGAACTCAATGTCGCGCCCGTGCTCGTGCGACCGACCTACAATCCCTTGGATCCAGTGCTGGGATATGCCGAATTCAAGACCACCATCGGACTCGAGAGGCGCATCGGTCCTCACCTGAATGTCACGCTCTCGC
>JAYVXK010000075.1:0-8804 GCA_043785265.1 Myxococcales bacterium
CATGCCAGCGGGTAGAGCATGGCCCATGCCGCTACCAGGTCGTGGGGTTCAAATTCGCCAGCAGGTGCCAAAAGAGCCCCGATCGTTAGCAAGCTTACGATCGGGCCACTTTTGGATGGGTGTCCCGGGAGGTAATGGGTCAGTTTGAATTTGCATGAGCGCTCAAGCATGGCCACGCTTGGTTCATGGCAATACTTCGCGAAACAGTCTCTTGGCAGAAGCCCCGATCTAGACGCTACGCAACGGTCCTCACCAAAGAGGAGCAAGCGAACGCACGTGCTGCACTTCGCTACCTTCGTGAGAAGGTTGGATCGTGGCGAGTGCTTGCGTCCACAATGGGCATCAAGCAAGAATCGTTAGAGCAGGCAGCTAAACGCGACACGCGCTTCTTTACGGCCGACATGGCGATCCGCACTGCGCGCGCCGCTGGCGTCTACGTAGAGACGATTCTTGGAGGCGCGTGGCCTATGAGGCCCTCCACTTGTCCAACATGCGGCCAAAAGGTAGGGTAGCGGCATGCCTAAGCGCTCAAGCAAACAGGGACCCACAGACATCAACTCGCTGGCAGCGTCGATCGTCGCTCAAGCAACCGATGAGACGCCCAAAGAAGATGAGGATGATGGCAAGAATCCCGCCGCTGTTGCTCTTGGCAGGCTTGGCGGATTGAAGGGCGGGAGGGCTCGCGCAAAGAGTCTCTCCAAAAAGAAGCGATCGGAGATCGCCAAGAAGGCCGCTAAGGCTAGGTGGGCGGGCAACTAAGCATCGGTACTGAACAAGGTGTGGGCTACACGGCTTGCTTGGCATAGGGATGGATGTTAGCTTATGCCCCATGCCCTACGTGATTCTCCCAGATGGCTCTATCCAAACGGATAGCCCCAATGAGGCCATTCGCCTTTCTCAGATGATTCGCGCAGTCCCCGCGCGCGCGGTAGCTCCAGCACCAGTTATGACTTTGGTGCAAAGGGAGATGACAATTGCAGGGTCGCCGCTCATCAGTGATTCCGATCGCTTCGTGTCGAAGCTAAAGCCGAATCAAAAGAAGGTTTTGGAAACTCTCCAGAAGCGTCAGCGGATTGGCATCGACGATATGCGCGCAGCCCTAGGCCTAGAGACCAACATGGCCGTTGGTGGCGTCACGTCTAGCATTGCCAAGATTGCGGTTCGCGAGTCCTTCGATCTCCCAAGCCTGATGCTGACGATCAAGGAAGGCGCGAAGCGCAACGTCTTCTACATTTCCGGTCCAAAGTTGAAGGAGGTCATCTTCAAATAGACGAAGCCGCACCATCCAATTTGTGCCCCCGTAGCTCAGTGAAAAGAGCGTTCCGTTGCTAGCGGGTCGGTCGCTGGTTTGAGTCCAGCCGGGGGCGTTTCTAAGGAGGATGCGGCTTTGGCTCGATGGGTTACATCGAACCTAGTTCCGAGCGGAACAAGGTGGAATGTAGCAAGCATCCACCGTCGAGTCCATCCATGCGATGCATTGAGGTGGCCGTATGCAGTTGAAAATAATATAGGCGGCGCCCTAGAGGCGCGAAATCACAGTGGAAGGCCCGGTCCGACATAGAGCGGATCGGGCCTCCAATTATTTTTACTATCAAACGGCCAGTAGGCCAAAGGGGCGGCTTTGTCCCTTGACAATGCTAGACCGCTCACGCACATTAGTCAGTATGAATCGCCTGGACGCAAAGACCCAAAAGCAGATCGTCGCGTGCTTGGTCGAGGGCAACTCGATCCGCGCAACGTGCCGCATGACGGGCGTTGCCAAGGGCACCGTGCTCAAGCTTCTCGCCGATCTCGGCGCAGCATGCGCGGAGTATCACCACGTGAACGTGCGCGGCCTCAAGTCGCAACGCATTCAGTGCGATGAGATCTGGTCGTTCTGTGGAAAGAAGGACAAGAACCTCTCTGACGATCAGAAGGGCAAGTTTGGCATTGGTTCGATCTGGACGTGGACTGCGATCGACGCAGACTCAAAACTCATTGCCGCGTACCACGTCGGCACGCGCGACGCGGGCTGTGCATACGAGTTCATGACTGACCTTGCAGAGCGCGTTGCTCATCGCATTCAACTCACGACCGATGGCCACAAGGCATATCTCAACGCGGTGGCTGACTCGTTCAGCGCAGGCACCGTCGACTATGCCATGTTGGTCAAGCTCTATGGCGACACTCCTGCAGGTGCAGGCCGCTACTCTCCCGCTGCATGCATCGGTGCGAAGCTTGTTCCGATCAGTGGCGAGCCGGACATGGCGCACGTGTCGACGTCATTCGTTGAGCGCCAGAACCTCACCATGCGCATGTCGATGCGCCGCTTCACGCGTCTCACCAATGGCTTCTCCAAGAAGGCGGAGAACCTCTCGCACGCGGTCGCGTTGCACTTCATGCACTACAACTTCTGTCGTGTTCATCAGACGCTTCGCGTGACACCCGCGATGGCAGCGGGCATCTCCGATCACGTTTGGGAGATCGACGAACTGATCGCGCTCATGCCGAAGCCCGTGGTCGCTGCGTGGGGCTCAAAAAGGCAAGCCGCAAGCGTTGGCTGACCTACGTTGGTTTGCCGATTTGCGTGGGGAAGAAACGCTACAAGTGCGCTGTTTCTTATGAGAGATCGACCCGAGTACCGGGGTCGATTCGTTGACCTTGTTGTCATAAGTGTTACTTTTCAAAGGATGGCTATGGGAAGCGCAACCATTCACATTCAGGCAAACCTCGTTTGGGCTGGCACCAGAACGGCGCGCGGAACGTTTGTCGCGTGCTGTGATCCGATCGGACTGACGCTGGAAGCTGAAGATGAGAGCGAAATGGCCAGCATGATTGCAGAGGCGCAACACGCTCTGCTTTTGGATCTTTTTGAAGACGGCGAGCTGCAGAAATTCCTACTTGATCGAGGGTGGAAACCAACCGAACCGTTGCCTGTCCAAATGCCTGAGGGCGGCGTGAGATTTGACGTTCCTTTTAGCGTCGAATCTGCGCATGGCCACGCGTGAACAGGTAATCAACAAGATCAAAAAAGTCGGGTATCGCTTCAAGCGGGATGCCTGGCGCGTGAGCATCTTTAAGAAAGAGACACATCGCATTTCTGTGCCGAAGCGCAACATCATCGCGGACGAATGGGTGGTTTCGACATTTCGCCAAGCGGGCATTCCGAACCAGGAGATTGAGGAGTTTTTGCGCCAGTGCAAGAACTAGGTTTCTCTCCAACGTAGGTGGTCGCGCGTTGACTAACCGCTCAAGCATAGCGGTCAACTCAAACTGACCCATTACCTCCCGGGACAGGCCCCCGCCGTCCGTGGCCAGCGTCGAGCGACCAACAGTTTCCCTCGCGATGCGCGCACGGCACACCGCCTGCGTTCCTAGGACTGAAAGCTCCTGGACCGCACGCCTCTGCGGGCTCAGGAGCAGTGGGACCTCAATGTTGACGCGACCAGCGCACGCGCTGCGAGCTAACCGACTTGGACGTCGACGTGTGTTCCGGCAGAGGTCGTTGCTGTCACGCCAAAACGCGCGCGGAGATGCTCGTGTCTGCGACGAAAAGTCTTTTTCACGATCGGGAGTATCAACGGCTTGAGAAGTCTGACTCTTGGCTGGAATTCGACGTCGTCGTCGACTCGGCATCCACCGGGTATTGGCGTGAGCGTGCGGCGGTGCTTCCACGACGACTCCAGCAGTGTCGTGGAGCTCTCCGCGAAACCAACGCCAGGCTCGAAGTGCACGAAGGCAAGACGATGCACATCCACAGGGATGACACCGAAGAGAGTGACCACACTCGTGAACAAAACCTTCCCAAGTTGGATTTCTTCATTACCCAAGCGATCACGCGGCGCACTCATTCGAAAAGGCCAGAGCTCTTCGTTGATGCCGGACATGCTCGTGACGTGCTCCCAGAGGGCCTCTCGTGTGGCGGCCAACTCGGAGGTCACGCGGATCCTCAACGAATGACTCGATCCCATGTTCATGAACGCAGGTGAACACGCCTGCGAGTCCGCGTCCCGGTGATCCCGAAGTGGCATTCGATCAGCCATTGCTCTGAGTGGTGGGTCGATCAGCACACTCGCCGCGAACAAACCTGGCGGATCAAGCCTCGCGGTGGACGCCAGCCGCGTCTACTTCACAACCTCGAGCACAATCGTCCGGGTCACACCGAAGTAGCAGATCGCGAGCGCGAACTGCGCAGGCTCTGGAAGAGTCATTCCTGTCAACCGAGGCATTCTGGCATCCAGCTCAGGCGCTTGGCGCGGCTCATCTTCGCGGATCTCCATGGGGCCATGAACTTGCAATCCGCAAGCAACATGAGAGCGCTTCTCGTTGGGCTGGGAGAATCGGAGCCGGTCGTCGCGCGCATGCTGGCTGCGCGAGGTCACACGGTCGTTGCAGATGTGACGGACGCAGCGAGTGCGCTCGATCGACTCGAAGGGGTGGGCGATCTCATCGTCGTGGGTGGGCGGGACTCTGTTACTTCATGCGCGACACTCCGAAACGCACCAGTTTGTGTAGACGCCGTGATTTTGGCTCTTGTGGATCACGAACACGAGGAGGCCACACTCGATGCCTTGCTCGCGGTGGGCGCTGACGACTTCCTGCAATCGAGTCCAGCGGTTTTGCAAAAGCGACTTCTATTCGTTGAGCGAGCCGTGATGGCGCGTGCGGCGCGAAAAGGCGCGGAGAGCGACCGCTCGCAGTTCTACGAGATGTCACACGATCTACTCTGCATTGCAGGGCTCGACGGCTACTTCAAGCAGCTCAACCCCATGTGGTCCGCGACGCTCGGCTGGACCTCTGAGGAGCTCCTCTCGAAGCCCTGGCTCGAGTTCGTGCATCCAGACGACCGCGCCGCGACGATGGCCGCGGGCGCGCGCTTGACGGGGGGCTCGCCGGTGACTTCGTTCGCCAACAGGTATCGCTGCAAAGACGAAACTTACCGTTCTCTAGACTGGAAGGCGACCGCGTCGGTCCAGCGCGGACTCATCTACGCCGTCGCACGAGACGTCACCGAACAACAACAAGTCCAAGCGGAACTCCGCGATATGGCGGAGACGCTTTCGACCACGCTGAACAGCATGGGAGACGGAGTCATCGCTTGCGACGTCGCTGGTGCGGTGATTGGGATGAACCCGATGGCCGAGAAGCTCACCGGGTGGACGTTGATGGACGCGGCTGGGCGGGCGCTCCCAGAGATTTTCAAGATCATCAACGGCGTCACCCGCGCCACGATCGAGAACCCAGTCGATCGCGTGCTCCGAGACGGCGCGATCGTGGGACTCGCAAGCCATACCTTCCTAGTGAGGCGAGACGGAACCGAACTGCCCATCGCGGACAGTTGCGCGCCTCTCAGGAGGCCGGACGCGCCCATCGGCGGAGCGGTCCTGGTGTTTCGAGACATGACCGTGGAACTCGAAGCACGGTTGGCTTCGGAGAAGACTCAGCGCAAGTTGGTGGTGGCCGAGCGCATGGCCTCTGTCGGGACGCTCGCTGCAGGCGTTGCCCATGAGATCAACAATCCTCTCGCGTATGTGATCGCCAATCTCGAACTGGCGCTCGAGCACATCAGGGCACCCATCGATGCTTCGAGCCCAGACCGTATGCGGGACTTGGAAGAACTGGTGCAAGGCGCGCAGCAGGGTGCCGAGCGCGTTCGAAAAATCGTGCACGGCCTCAAAACGCTCTCGCGCGCAGGAGACGACAAACGCAGCGTGATCGATCTAGGTGCGGCGTTGGACCTGTCGATCAACATCGCGTCCAACGAGATCGCTCACCGCGCGCGACTCGTCAAAGACTATGGACCTGCGCCTTTCGTCGAGGCCGACGAAGGTCGCTTGGGGCAGGTGTTCATCAACCTCCTCATCAACGCCGCGCAAGCCATCCCCCAAGGGCACCAGACGACGAACGAGATTCGAGTCGTGACCGCGACGGACGAGACCGGAAGAGCCGTGGTGGAAGTCCGAGATAGCGGGCCTGGCATCGAAGCCGCTGTGCTCGCGCGGATCTTCGACCCTTTCTACACGACCAAAGCAGTGGGAGTGGGCACGGGGCTGGGGCTTTCGATCTGTCACAGCATCGTGACGGGCATGGGAGGCGAGATTTCGGTCAAGAGCGTACCGGGGCGCGGAACGACTTTCCGGGTGGTGCTCCCGGCAGCAGAGTTTCAACAACTGGCTGCTCGCCTTCCCACGACCAAGCCGCCTAGCGCAAGGCGTGGCTCGGTTCTCGTCGTAGACGACGACGCGGCAGTGGGGATTAGTCTCGGCCGCGTCCTTGGCGCTCACGACGTGACCATCGTCACGACGGCAAACGACGCGCTCGAACTCGTGGCGTCGGGCAAAGACTACGACGTGATTCTCTCAGACTTGATGATGCCGGACGTGTCAGGCATGGACTTCTACGACGAACTCAGTCGGCGCAATCCGAGCCTCGCGGAGCGAGTCGTGTTCGTCACCGGCGGTGCCTTCACAACAGTCGCAGAAGCGTTTCTTGATCGCGTGACCAACGAGCGCATCGAAAAGCCATTTGACGTAAAAGTCGTCCGAGCGATGGTTCAAAGACTCGTTCGCGCCTGCGCCGCGAGCCGTCCCGAATGCATTTCCGTAACCCCCGAGGCGCTCACTCCTGACTCTGATTGAAAACCGATCCCACCGCGCTCTCTCTTCCCACCCCAGCCAACCTGCGACCCCCAAGAGGACCGGTGGCGGGAGCGGCGAGCACCCCAGTCGATCCCGACGCGAGCATCTCTCTTCAATGCGGCACCTACCCAAGCGGCCCTTACGGCACCAAGCCCGGAAACACGGTGCTCCGACATGACTTGGCAAGGCTACCCAGCCGCGACGTGTCTGCAGAGTGGTGCCCAGCCTGCCAGGCAGAGGCCGCCGACATGAAGACCCTCTTGCCGCAATACACTCGCTCGGTGTCAAACTGATCACACTGATGGTGCAAGACGCGAGCAACCAGCCCGCAACCTTGATGACCGCGCTCTCATGGAAGAAGACCTACGACTTGCTGAATGTCTCGGTGTGCGCCGACCCGGCATTTGCATTCCAGCCAAGTGGAAGCGGGTCGATCTCACTTCCTATGGAGGTGCTGGTTGATCCGCGCACGATGAAAATCATTTCGACGAGCGGCGGCTACCTATCGCACTACCCACTCACCCGTCAGCCGACATCACGACACTCGCAAAGAAAAACGGTGCGTAGTCGGCTGCGTCAGCCCCCTCCCGACCTCCCCCATGTTCATGGGGGAGGAGAAGAGGCACCACCCAGTGATCGTTTCTCCTCCTCCCCATGAACATGGGGGAGGCTGGGTGGGGGCTATCCGCTGTGGCTTGCCTGGGAACGCGGTAGGGTGGCGGGTGGCGGATCGCGGATGAGAATTGCGCTTCCTCGACATGCAGAGATTTCGGTCGACTCGTCGAGTGAGTGGGTCGCGGACGAAGTGGACCCGAAAGCGGCTGATTTTGGGCTCTATCTTCGCTCGGTCGAGTTTGGATTTTATCTCAATGTTCGTTCGCAAGCGGCCGGAGTGCATCCACTCACGCGTGATGGTCTCGTGGCGTTGCTGCGTGAACAACAGTGGGCGTCTGCGCCGTTCGACGAATGGACTTCCGACTCGGGCACTCAAGTCAGTGCCGGAGGAGTCTTCGAGACCGAAGGCATGCGCGGTGAGGTCGTGCTCGAAGTCTTCGTGACTGACGGACACGTGGTCGTCAACTTCGCAGGTCCAGCCGATCGCGCGGTCCTCGCCGCAGCACTTCCTGCCGTGAGGCGACTGATCACCACGCTTCGTTTCGAGGCGCCCAGTGACTGACCTTCCCACGGATCGGATGTTGCTGTAGTGGAGTAGATGTGGCGTCACGCCTTGCTGTTGTTTGCGATCACCCAGCTCCATTGCAACCCGCTGGATATTGCTGCTCCCGGCGAGTTGCCGCCAGACGGTGGGCCTGACGGTCCGGTCGTCGACGCCGGACTCGACGCAGCGGAGACCGCGAACATGGACGGAATGTCCGATGCGCCGCTTGTCGTCGCGGCATCTTGGTCCCCCGCCTCGCCGACGTTCAAGGGCGATCTCGACGGACTCTGGGGCACCAGTGTCTACGACGCGTGGGCTGTCGGAGCAGGCGGAACCATCTTGCGCTGGAACTACGTCTCATGGACTCCCCAGCCAAGCGGAACCGTCCTCCCACTGCATGGCGTGTGGGGCACGTCGACGACAGACATCTGGGCAGTCGGTGATGGCGGACAGATCCTTCAGTACAACGGCTACGCGTGGAGCCCCATCGCGAGCGGCACCACGCAAGCGCTCCACGCAGTCTGGGGTACGTCAGCCAACAATGTCTGGGCAGTCGGTGACGGTGGAGAGATCCGCTTCTGGAAGGGTCTTGGCTGGTACGGATTCCTCAAGCCTCTCACGACGTCCACACTCCGCGGTGTGTTCGGCACCAACGCTTCCGATGTCTGGGCAGTCGGCGATGCAGGAACCATCATCCACTGGAATGGCTTTGCCTGGTCCACAACCACATCCGGAAGCGCAACCACGCGCAACCTCTACGGCGTCTTCGGCTCGAGCCCTACGGATGTCTGGGCAGTCGGCGACGGAGGCACCCTCGTTCGCTGGAACGGAACTTCCTGGACAGCCTGGGCAAGCGGAACCACCGCAGACCTTCGTGGCATTTGGGGAAGCTGGGGTAGCGACATCTGGGTGGTAGGCCTGGGCGGCGCGATCGTGCACTGGGACACCAGCCTTACTTGGAGTCCTTCGGTGAGCAATACCTCCAAGGACCGCCATGCCGTCTGGGGTGGCGCGGGGACAGATCTTTG
>JAYVXK010000076.1:0-2658 GCA_043785265.1 Myxococcales bacterium
TGAATGCTGCGCGGCGGTCGCAAGGTGACCCGGCCCGTGGTGAGCGCTTCGCCGAGCTGAGAGGGAGAAGCGAGCACTGTGAGCATGCCGATGCCGCCACACGCACCAAGCCGCGGATCGTCCGTCAGGCAAAGACGTGCGGGACTTGCGAAGCGTTCGAGGTGCACCGCGCTGGGAAAACCAACACCGGGTCGACCAACCAGAATGCCGTGACCGACGAAGTCTGCGGAGCTCGCGATCGGCGGCAAGTCATGACTCGACGTAACGCATGTGCCGTCATACGCGATGGCAACCTCGACAGCGGCCTTTTTGAGGCCCATCGCGGCTGCTTCGGTCAGTGCTCGGCCAGGCGCACGCGAGAGCGCGACCTGATCGACTTTTACGATGGTGACGTCGCCGGAGAGAGACGGATCGTCTGCACGACCGGCGAGGATTTTCTGAGCCATCGTGCGGGGGGGATCCCCAGCTTTGGCGCGCATGCGTTCTTTGCCTGAGTAAATGGCCCCTTTGGGGGGCGGAGGAAACGAGCGCAAGGAAAGCTACAGCCTGCATCGTCCAGGAAGCAAGGGGGATGCACCTCTGCCGCGAAGAAACGCGTCAAACGAGGACAATCGTTCGACACGTAGTTGACCCAGAGCCGCTGCGACATTTACGCTCTGTTTCATGTTCAAAGAAGCGCTCCGTGACCTCGTCGAAAAGGTCGACGGCGGCCTTGCAGGTTTGCTGATGGACTCGAGCGGCATTGCCCTCGAGAGCTACGCAAAAGAAGGCGCCCCCTTCGACATCGACACGATCGGTGTGGAGTTTAGTGTGGTCATCGGCGCGATCAAACGCGCCAGCGAGATGCTCGAGGCCGGTGAGGCGAGAGAAATGGCCGTCGCCACCGAGAAGATGATCACTCTCATTCGCATGGTGGGTGACTCGTACTTTCTCGCGCTGACGATGGCGCCTGACGGAAACTTCGGCAAAGGTCGCTACATGATGCGCCTATCCGTGCCCAAGCTCGCCGCCGAGCTGTGAGGATTCTCTGTCTTTCTGGGCCGAACCTTCAACTGCTCGGCACACGAGAGCCTGAGATTTACGGCACGACGACACTCGCAGAGATTCACGCTCGCTTGCGTACGCGCGGCAAAGAACTCGATTGCATCGTGACGGGCAAGCAGAGCAATCACGAGGGCGAGCTGTGCGATTGGATCGGCGCTTCTCCCGGCAAGGTCGATGGCCTGTTGCTCAACGCAGGCGCTCTCTCCCACACGTCTTTGGTGTTGTTCGACGCACTCAAAGCGGTCGCCATTCCGTGCGTCGAGGTGCATCTCTCAAACCCCGAGGCGCGCGACGCGTATCGCCACAAGTCGATGATCGCCGCGGCATGCATGGGCAAGGTGGCGGGGTTTGGCCCCATGAGTTACCTGCTCGCGCTCGAAGGTTTGGTCCAGCGCCTGCGCGCGTAAACGAATTCGCACGCGATCCGGCCTTCCCTCGCATGCTCGCTCGGGATTATTGTGCCGCACTGATGATCGAGACCGACAAGCTGCGCGCGTTGATTGACGTGCTGATCGAAAAAGACGTCGCCGAGTTCGAGCACGAAGACGAGAGCGCGCGCATCAAGATCGTGCGAGGCAAAATCGTTTCGCATGCGTCGACGATGCATGTTCCGTCCACGAGCCCGATGGTCACGCACGCGGTCGTTCCAGCGCCGTCGAAGGCAGACGAAGCCAGTGACGACGCGTTCATCACGAGCCCGTTCGTCGGCACGTTCTACCGCGCGCCTAGCCCGGACACGCCGATGTTCGTCGACGTGGGCTCGGTCGTGCGACCAGGACAAACGCTGTGCATCATCGAAGCGATGAAACTCATGAACGAGATCGAGAGCGACTTCTCCGGCACGATCGTAGAGATCCTCGCGCAGAACGGAAAGAGCGTGGAGTTCGGTCAGAAGTTGTTCCGCTTCAAGAAGGCGTAGCTCGTCGATGGCCTTCAAAAAGATCCTCATCGCCAACCGCGGAGAGATCGCACTGCGTGTGCTCCGCGCGTGTCGCGAACTCGGCATCAAGACGGTCGCGGTTCACTCGGAGGCGGACGCGCGCGCGCTGCATGTTCGCTTCGCCGACGAAGCCGTGTGCATCGGTCCCGCCGCGGCATCGAAGAGTTATCTCAACATCCCTGCGATCATCAGCGCGGCTGAAATCACGGCAGCCGACGCGATTCATCCTGGATATGGCTTCTTGAGTGAGAATGCCGAGTTCGCGCGCATCTGCGCCAAGTGCGGCATCACGTTCATCGGTCCATCACCTGAAGCGATGCGCGCGTGGGGAGACAAAGTCACCGCGCGGCAAAACGCCAAACGCTTTGGATTGCCGCTCTTGCCTGGCAGCGAAGTGTTGCGTGATCCGGCGCACGCTGTCCTCGAAGGCAAACGCATTGGCTTTCCCGTCATCTTGAAAGCATCAGGCGGTGGTGGCGGTCGTGGGATGCGCATCGTGCGCAGCGAAGCCGAGATGGAGTCCAACTTCGTGCAGGCGCAGCGCGAAGCAGAGAGCGGCTTCAAGAATCCCGATGTGTACCTCGAGAAGTTCGTCGAGATGCCGAAGCACATCGAATTCCAAGTGCTCGCCGACTCGCATGGAGGCGTGTGGACGCTCGGCGAGCGCGAGTGTT
>JAYVXK010000077.1:0-2658 GCA_043785265.1 Myxococcales bacterium
TGTGCCCTCCATGCGCAGCGTCTTTGGTGCTCGGCGCGCGACGGAACATTCGCAGCATGCGCGAGGTGACGAGGAATCCGCCCGCGACATTGATCATGGCGAGCAAGATCGCGACGGCCGCCAGGATCGTGGCTGTTTGTAGGCCACCCACGCGCAGCAGCAACACGCCGCCGACGAGGATGATTCCGCTGATCGCGTTGGTCACGCTCATCAACGGCGTATGCAAAGCGGGGCTCACGTTCCACACCACGTGCCAGCCAACGACGCACGCGAGCAAGAACACCGTCAGGTGTTGAAGAAACTCGTGCTCGGCAAACAGACCCGCGACACCCAGCAACAGCGCCATCGCTGCGACCAAGATCGAAGTGACGACGCTCGAGGCTTGCACGATGGGCGCATGCGCGATGACCGCGGGCTTCTTCTCGGGACGGGGCGCATGGGATGGGGGCTTGGGGCGCGGTGGCGGCCACAACAGTTCACCGCGTTCGAGCACGATCACTCCACGATGAATCTCGTCTTTGAGATCGATCGCGATGGTTTGGCTCTCAGTGTCGTAGATGTCTTCGAGCAAGTTGTAGACGACCGTCGCGTAGAGATCGCTCGACTGGTCGGCCATGCGACTTGCGAGATCGGTGTATCCGACGATCTTCACGCCGAAGCGCTCGATGACTTTGTCGCGTTCGGTGAGAGCGCAGTTTCCGCCTTGTTCTGCGGCCAAATCGATGATCACACTGCCGGGCCTCATGCTGACGACGGCGCCGCTCGTGATCAATTTCGGCGCGTCTGCACCTGGGATCACGGCGGTCGTGATGATGACATCGACTTCTTTTGCGTTCTCCGCAATGAGCGTTTGCTCGGCCGTGAGATAAGCCTCGCTCATCTCTTTTGCGTAGCCGCCTTCGCCTTCGCTTGCTTCGTCGAACTTGAACTCGAGGAAACTCGCGCCGAGACTCTGCACCTGCTCACGCACTGCAGGTCGCGTATCGAACGCGCGCACGATCGCGCCAAGACTCCTTGCTGCTGCGATGGCTGCGAGACCGGCGACCCCGGCGCCGATGACCAAGACCTGTGCTGGCTTCACGCGGCCCGCGGCGGTCACTTGCCCCGGAAAAAAGCGTCCGAAATGAGTCGTCGCTTCGATCACTGCGCGATACCCGACGATGTTCGCCATCGCACTCAGGGCGTCCATTTTTTGCGCGCGCGAGATGCGGGGCATGGCATCCATGGCAAGCACTGTGGCTTTGCGCTGCTGAAGCTGCTTGGTGAGCGGCTTGTTCTGACCCGGCCAGAAAAAGCAGATCAGCACCGCTTCTTCTTTGAGCAAGTCGGCTTCGTGTTTGCCGTCGAGTCGGAGCATCGGCGCACGTACTTTGAGGACGACGTCTGCTTCGGCAAACAATGTCGTCGCATCGGGCACGATCGTCGCGCCCATCTCTGCGTACGCGCCATCCAGAATTTGCGCGCCTTCGCCTGCGCCCGCTTCGACCAAGACTTCGAAGCCGAGCTTGATGATCTTCTTGACCACGGTCGGCGTCGAGGCGACGCGCTTCTCACCGGGCGCAATTTCTTTCGGGATACCAACCTTCATCATCAGCCCTGCGAGTGCCCCCCCGAAACTCTGGGCCGAAGGTTACTCTCTTCGCTCGGTCTTTGCATCGCCGTGTTGGACAACGGCCCATCAGAACTGGCCGTACACGAAAGGCTCTGCCTTTGCGCCTGCCGCAAGGTGCAAGAGCAGCGCAGCCACTGCGAGCAACACGCCCTGCATGATTGCTGGGCTCTGGCTGAAGCGTGCGCGCACGGAGTCGACCAGTCGGCGCGGCAAGAAGTGAACAACGAGCGCCGCGCCTAACAGCGCCAACACTTTGGGAGCAAGATTGGTCGTGCCGAAACCAGCCGTGCCTACGCGCAACAAGATCAGTTTTGCGTGCGCGAAGTCAGGCGCGCGGAAGAACACCCACGCGAAGCAAACATACTGAAACGTCAAGAAGGTGGAGAGCGCGCGACCGAGCGGCGTGCTGACCGAAGGCGGACGACTCCGCTGCCACAGGCGCGTGGCTGCCAACGCGGCGCCATGCAGCGCTCCCCAGATCACGAAGTTCCACGACGCTCCGTGCCAGAGCCCGCCCAGCACCATCGTGATCAACAGATTACGATAAGTGAGTATCGACGATTTTCGAGATCCGCCGAGCGGGATGTAGAGATAGTCGCGCAACCAACTGGACAGCGAGATGTGCCACCGATGCCAGAATTCTTGCAGGTTTTGCGACGTGTAGGGCGCGTCGAAGTTCTTCGGTAATTCGTATCCAAAGAGCTTTGCGCTGCCGAGCGCTACATCGGTGTAGCCCGAGAAGTCCGCGTAGATTTGGATCGCGTAGGCATAGACGCCAATCAACACTTCAATCGACGAGAAGCGCTCTGGGTTGTCGAACACGCGATTGACGTGATTGATCGCGAGCGTGTCGCCGATGACCACTTTCTTGATGAGCCCCTGCGCAATCAACCAAAGCCCCTCTGATTGCTGGATCTGATCGTAGACAGGCTCACTGCGAAACTGCGGCAGCATCGCTTTGGGACGCACGATGGGTCCTGCCACGAGGTGAGGAAAGAAGCAGACGAACAAAAGATAATCGAGATAGCGATCTGCCGGCGGGAGTT
>JAYVXK010000078.1:0-8755 GCA_043785265.1 Myxococcales bacterium
GTGTGGGCGCGTCCGAAGTGAACGGTCACAACTGAGCGAGACGGGTGCTGTCGACGCTGGGTGCCTCGTCGGGATCGAACGGGATGCGCAGCGTGAAAACCGTGCCTGTCGCAGCGTCTGTCGCGACATGAATGTCGCCCCGGTGACCATCGATGATGCGCTTGACGACAGCGAGACCCAAACCGGTGCCCGTCGCGCGCGTGGTGAAAAATGGCTCGAAGATGCGGGGACGGACATCGGGAGGGATGCCAGGTCCGGTGTCGCCAACTTCGACCTTCACTCCGTTGCCGTCGAGCTTGATGCGCAGTCGGAGGTGACCGCCCGTGGGCATCGATTGGACGGCGTTGAGCACGACATTGATCAATGCTTGACGCATCAATCGCTCGTCGATGCGGAGCGCTGGAATCCCTGGTTCGTAGTCGCGCTCTACCAAGATGCGTGAGCGCGATTCGCCCAGCGCTGCCTCGGTTGCAGCGTCCAGAACGAGGTCGATGCGCTCGGTGTGAAGAGATGGCGTCGCCGGACGTGCGAAGTCGAGCAAGTCGCCGACGATGTGATTGAGGCGGTTGGCCTCTTCGTCGAGGATGTCGATGATCGTCCGCGCTTCGATGTCGTCTTTGACGATGCGCCGAATGGCCCCGACCGAGTTGAAGATCACACCGAGCGGATTGCGGACTTCGTGCGCCACGACGGCGGCAAGCTCTCCGATCGCGGCGAGTCTCTCGCGGTGCACGAGTTGTTGCTGCGTGTGAGCGAGCGTCGCGTAGCTGGAGCGCAACGTCGCAAATAGCCGGTTGGCTTCCACGGCTGCAGCAAAGTGCGCAGCCGTCGCCGACATGAGCTTCAACCCACGCTCTGTCGCAATGCCCCTAAAACCAGCCATGAGAACGCCGATGGTCTCGGAGCGCGCAATGAGCCCGACCATGCCTACCGATTGCAAACCGAGTTCGTCGTAGGCCGCTTTGCGTTCGGGCGAAGTCTGCACGTCTGCCAGCAAAACCGAAGCGCCGCCCGTGCGCACGAGCGTCTCCAACTCGCCCCGCAACAGAACCTGCGAATAGCGCTCGCGCAGTTCAGCCGAGTAACCGTGCTCGTAGGCAAGCGTCGCGACGGCCTGTTTGTCGTCGACGAGATAGATGCCGACAGTCACGCAACCAAGCACGCGCACGAGCTCGCCTGCGCCCACGCCGAACAGCGACGAGAGATCCCGCACGCTGCCCGCAGCAGAGGCGACGCGATTGAGCGCCGCGAGTTCCGAGTTGCGGTTCGACAGGTCGCTGATGACTCGCGCGGCATCGAGCGCTGCAGACACTTGAGCGGTGAAGAGAGAAAAAGCGGGCAAATCTTCCGGCGAAATCCACTGGGCGACGATGAACAAGAGTTCGGTCGGCTCGCCTGATGCATCGAGCCGTTGCACCACGCCGCGCAACAGACCCGTGGCGCGCATGATTTCTTCGACGCGCCTCGATGTGGCGTCCGCGAAGAAGCGACCTGCGGTGAGGGGTACGTCGTCGAGATACGCGGCGCCTTCGTTCCATGCCTTGAGCACGCCGGGCATCCACTCGCCGCGCGTGCCGACGAGCGGACGTCCGATGGCTGCTTCGCATTGTTCGATGGCCGCCGACGACGCGCCGACCGCGATCACACGAAGTCCGTCGCCTTCAGGGACGATGCGCACCCATGACACACCAAGCGACGACAACCCGACGCCCATCGCGTCGAACACGGCATGATCCGATTGATGCATCTGCACGGACGCGCCCAGTCGCGCCAGAGCATGGAGATTCTCTGATCGCTCGGAGCGCGTGCTGCGGTCGACGAGTTGAAACAACCAGTCGCCTTCTTGGGAGGCAGAGCTCACGAAGATTTCAACCGCGCGCGTGGCTCCGTCCGCACGCTGCACGGTAAGTTCGTACGATTCCGGCACGCTCTCTCCGCGCTCTCGGCGAGTGTGGCGCTCCCGAATGCGATCGCGGTCGCTCGGCGCGACAAAATCGTAGATGGGTCGCCCTTCGATCTCCGGGCGCGGTGCGCCAAGCAAAGTGGCCATCCGCTCGTTGATGTAGATCAAGCGTGCGCCGCGGATCACCCCGAGCGCGAGAGGCGCGTGTTCGAGCCACTGAGCATCGACGGGGGAGGGTTGCGCCATTGGAGGGATTCGCCCCCGAGAATCATGTTACGGGGCGCACACGCATCTGCAAGCAAAGACTAGTTTGCGGCGTTTGCGGCAGGGGTTGTTCGAGCAAATTCTTCGATGGTGTCGTGGGCGTCGTAGCTGAAGCGAAAGCCTGTTGCTGTGCGAAACGGTTTGCTGTCGATCACGATTGGGAACTTGATATGCGATATCGCGCCAGACGAGAGCTTGGGCAGACCAAAGCGACCCATCAGGAAATTGAAGAGCGGCTCAGGCACTGACAATGGTTTGCGACCTGCTGCGCGCGCGATGACCGAGAGCGGCAGCGGCGGCGGACCCGAGACATTGAACACACCCCGTACGTCGCTCTCGAGGGCTGCCACGATGGCACTCGCGGCGTCCATCTCGTGCATGAAGTGAAACAGCGGATCAAATCCGAGCACCATGGGCACGCGTGGTCCGCGCAAGAAGCCCGCGAGCGTTCCGTGGAGGGTCGCGCCTAACGTGTAACATACACGCAACACGACGGTCTCGAGTTTCGGGTATCTCCAGAGCGCTGAGCCCGCATAGAGATCTGCAGCAACGAGGTCGGCGAGCTCGGGGAAGCTGGAGTTGCCCGTCGGGGGCTCGGCTTCGGTGTGATACATCGGCGAGTCTGCGTCCGCGCCGTAATAGGTGTGCCTGCCGACGAACACCGCCCGCCTCACTCCATACGTGTGGCAGTGGTCGAAGACCGCGCGCGTGCCACCCAGGTTGATGCGAAAACGTTCGCTGCTGCGCTCCCGCAAGTGCGTGACGGTGCCCATGTGAATGACGGCGTCTGGTCGCTCGGATCGGAAGACCTCTTCGGCCGCGCGTTTGCGAATGTCGACGACGTGCACATCGATGCCTTCGGGTGCGTCGCTCCAAGGGCGCGCATCAATGCCGATCACATGATGGCCCGCCGCGAGAAGCTTGTGCGCCACGAGGCGCGCGAGCAGACCAGAGACGCCGGGAAGGATGACTTTCACCGCTTTTGGCCTTCTGCGATGAGTTCTGCGACGCGTGCTTTCACTTCCGAGACTTTTTGCTCGATGGTCTGATCGTCCTCATTTCCCGTGCCCTCGAAGATCATTGGCGCGCCGTAGTGCACCGACAGCGGCACGGGCAAGGGCAAGGGCAACAGATAAGGTGTGATGGGCAGATACGGAGCGCCGACGAGCTTGCCGAGTTTGTAGGCGTTGAAGATGGTCGGCACTGCGTCGCCACCGCCGATGAACGCGAATGGAATGATGGGAGACTTGGTCGCGAGCGCCATGCGCATGAAGCCCGTGCCGAACCCAACGAGACTCGCGCGCTCCCAATAGAGTTTCGCCGTGCCGCGAGCGCCTTCGGGGAACACCATGAGCAGACGATCGTCTTGTAGCAATCGAATCGCATGCTCTGGCAAGCCCGTAAATTGGCCGAGACGCGAAGAAAGCTCGGACGCGATCGGCAAGCGCGTGAGAAACTTTTCGATCATCCCCTGCGCGAGGCGTGGCGGGTTCATCTCGAAGAACATCGACGCAATGACCATCGCGCCATCGAGGGCAACTCCGCCCGAGTGGTTGCCGATCAGCATCGCGCGACCTTGCTTTGGAACGTTCTCGACTCCGTATGCGCGCACGCGAAAGTAGTCTCGGTAAAACACACCGAGCGAAAGATAAAACCACGCGAGGTGTCCCTTGGAGATGCCATAGGGGTCGACGCCGAATCGACCGAATGGGATCTCCAAGCGGTCGAGGCGTTCTGCGATCTCTTCGCGGAGTGTCACGGGCCCACGATTTTGGCGTTCGCGTTGGCCTTTTTGGGTCCAGTCATCTTGGTGCCGTGGAGCTCGACGTGCGCGTTGCCCGTCGCGTCCACGGCGGTGTCGGTTGCTTCGAGAGTACCTTGCTCGACGTAGACGTGTGCGTTGCCATCGGCTTCGATCCCGACCGCGCCTTTCAAGTTGCATTGCTTGACGTGCAACGTGCAGTTGCCGCCGGCGCTGATGACGGTTCCACCTTTGACGTTCGCGTCGACATTGCTCACGGTGATGTCGTCATTGCCACCGCACACGAAGGTCTCCGTGCCGTCCCATCCGAGCCCGCCAAACAAGCTCCGTCCGAACACCGCAACCACCACGATGCAGACGATGACGAGCGGAATGAGCACGCCAACCCACGCCGCGCTCGTGCCCGAACGGTAGCGGCCGACTGGAACCACCATGCGTGGGATTTCGTATTGCTGTTGTTGCTGCTGCCCAAACGGCATGCCGTAGGGTTGCTGCATGGGGGGCGGCGGCGGCAATGCGAGCTGGTAGGACACTTTGCAATACGGACACGTATAGATCGTCTGGCCCGGAGTCGTCTGCCCGGGTGCGCGACACGCCTGACAGGTGATGGACGTCGACTGCATGGTGAGCAGGGTATGCGCGCTCAGGGGTCAAAGTGAAGAGCAACGACTCGTCGACATTCGCCTCCGCAGACCGCTATCATCGCGGCATGGAAAAGAAGCTGCCCGTGCAATCGTTTCTTGCTCTCGCTGCCATTGGTTGGTCGGACGGCTCGC
Source organism: Myxococcales bacterium (assembly GCA_043785265.1). GTDB lineage: Bacteria > Myxococcota_A > Polyangia > Polyangiales > Polyangiaceae > JANYHY01. The sequence continues at coordinate 4,706 of JAYVXK010000078.1, forward strand.
TCCAGCGGATCGAGAGCACCGGCCTGCTACGTGCCGCCAAAGAGTGTGGGCTCGAGGGAGACGATCTTGCCAAGGTGGAAGCCGCGATCAAACAAAAGAGTTCGCTCGACGGAGTCGACCTTCGCGGAATGTCTACGTGGGAGCAGGTCCTTACCTATGCGCTCGCGTCGTGGTTTGCGGCTCTCGATGGCGTGATCTCGACGAGCGAACACGACACGCTCTTGCGCGTGGGAGACCAACTCGGACTCGATCAACCACTGCGTGTGCGTGCATCCACCGCGGCCAATGACATCGCCTGCTTGCCTGGAGGCGGCAAACCCGATCGCTACGACTTCGTGAAGCTGGTCGAGCGCCTCAGAGAGCGGATGCCGCAGCTCGCCAAATAGAGCCTTGTTTGGCTATTTTTAGGCCTTAACCATCAAAGTCGGCCAAAGGAAGAACTTTTCGATTTCGTAGGCGTCCAACAGGGCAATGCGAATCCGAACTCTTGCCGCTCTGGTTGCTACGTTTGCTGCGTGCTCACACTCAGAGCCCAGCGCAACTCTGCAGAGCAGCACGGGCACTCACGAAAAAGGCGAAGAAGGGGTGGCCGTTGCGCCTGGAGTCGTGGCCACTTCGACGGCATTCGCTTCCGCGTTGCCCCAAAGCAAGCCGACTCTGGACCCGACGAGCCCACTAAACAAAGACGGTGAAGACAAGGAGAAGGAGCGCGGCGAGATCGATGGCCTCAAAGGACCGCTAGGTCACGTGACCGCACACGCTCCCAGGACTGGTGTCGCCGACCAAGCGAACGCTTCGCCCATTCGCGCAGGTGAATGGGATGACAACGCAAACTACCGCGAATTTCAGCGGTACTTGGGGACTGTCAGCGAACCGATTCATCAGCTCGACGTGCGTGCGCGGCGCTTTTTGATCGTGCGTGATTCCGAGGGCAAGGCCGTTCCTCATTGTCCCATCACGATCACCGACTCTGCACAGCACTCCGTGACGCTGACGACCACGGCGTCTGGGCGAGCGATTTTGTTTCCACACGCCGAAGACCTCGCCGGCAAAGACTTCACCGCGACCGCGGCATGTACCGAAGACACCGTGCACGGCAAATTCTCTCTCAATGACGACACCGACGGCACAGTCGATCTCAAAATGAGCAAGCCGCGCCAACTGAGTAGTGTGCGCACAGTCGACCTCGCATTCGTGCTCGATACGACTGGCTCCATGAGCGAAGAGATCGCGAGCGTGAAGACCACGATTCAAAAAGTCGCGCAGACCTTGCAAGGCCAGCAAGTGAGCATTCGCGTGGGTCTCGTCGAGTACAAAGACCGCGGCGATCAATACGTGACGAAGGTGTATCCGATGTCGAGCGATCTGACCGCGTTCAGCAATCAAGTCGCTGGCATCGTGGCTAGCGGTGGTGGCGACATGCCCGAAGACATGAACGCTGGATTGCACACCGCGCTCAATCAACTCGAATGGAACACGCAAGCCGTCACGCGCGCGGCATTCATCATCGGAGATGCGGCGCCTCATCTCGATTATCAAAACGAAGCGGACTACGCCGCAGACATGAAGATCGCGGCTCACCGTGGCATTCAGCTCTTCACGGTCGCCGCGAGCGGAATGGATCCACTCGGCCAAGCCGTATGGCGACAAATGGCGGCCTACACCGGAGCGACCAATTTGTTCGTTCTCCGTGGTGGCGCAGGTCCGCAGTCAGTTGGCGGTGGCGATCCGATCGCGAGCTGCGGCGGCACACAAACCAACTACGCGAGCGGCAACCTCGACGCGCTGATCGTGGCTAAAATCAAGCGTGAACTCAAGTCGCTCGATGTCGATCCGATGAAGATTCCTGGTCTCATCACCGACGAGAACGCGAAGCCTTGCGACCAGCGCATCGTCTTTTGGCAGTGAGCGAGCGCCGTCACTTTTGATCGACGGCCCACTTCGGTCGCACCTTTTCGGGACCGCGCAGCTCGCAGCCTTTGTTGTGCGTGATGGGGCCGTCAGGCACGAGGTAACCGTCGTTGACGCCAGGCTTGCCAGCGACGTCGGTCGGACCCTGGCAGCCTTGCGCGATCCATGTCGCCAAGAGACTCATCGACTCGTCGTCCATCGCAGGTAGGCCCATCGGCATGCCCGGTCGATCTTTCGAGTAGTGCGGTCGCTCGTAGTCGGCGAACGCCTCCACGTGATCGCGTTGCTCTTCGATGCGGCGCTTCATCATCACCGTGATGATGGGTGCTTCTTTTTCGCCGGGCTTGGGCACGAGCACACTGTATCGCTTGCCATCCAGGCCGACCGCGCCCTGCACGAGCGTCTCGTAGGTGCGCATTTGCAGGCCGATTCCATGATAACCAAAGCCGCCTTTGTTACCGACTCCAGCGTCTTTTTCGTAGTCGTTCATGTGACAGTGGACGCACACTTTGCCGAGCACGCGCTCCTTCATCTCCGAGTAGGGCACGGTGCGATCGAGGATCTTGACGGGTTGCGGCACGTAGGTCGGCGGAGTGGGCTTCAACTCGGCATCCGCGTAGTAGATGTAGTCGCGCAAGACTTCGGCGTCCTCGCGCGAGGTGACCAGCGCAGGCATCGTCGTGTCTTTGAGCAACGTCTGGGGTGCCATGATCCAAGTCAGGATCGAATCTGGCCGAGTGCGCTCGCGCGCGAAGCGAAGGTTGGGCGCGAGCAGTGAGACCGAGCGCGCTGCAATCAGCGTGTCCTTGTTGATGCCGAAGTCGACATTGCCGAGCGTGTGGCATGTGGCGCACGCACGCGACTTGAACAACTCTTTGCCGCGCGCCAAACGTTCTGCGTCTGGTTTGGGAGGCAACTCCGGCTTGTAGTCCGGAGCCAAAGGATCGGGTGCGTCGGCCTTCGCTGCGAAGTAACGCGCGATCGCCTTGATGTCATTTGGGGCTAAATTGTGCCGAAACATGCTCTCTTCGAGCATGGGGCGCTGATCGAATGGCTCGGTGAGAAACGTGACGATGTAATCGCCGCGCATGCGCTTGCCGATGTCCGTGAGCTCAGGCACGCGCTGCAAGTGAAAGATGTTCTTTTGGTAGCGCGCGACGATCGGCTCGCCCCACTTCTCGACGAGTGTGTCGTAGGTCTTGTCGCCTGGATGCAAACTCTTCAGCCACAAGTGACAACTCGTGCAGCCGTAAGGCTTCGGCGACGCGGCGAGATCATCGATGATGTGACAGCGCGTGCACTCGTTCTTCTCCATCACGCTGCGACCGGCAGTGAGTGCGGCCGTCTTGTCAGCGGGGTTCCATGTCACGACGGTGGGGGGCGGCGGCGATGCGTCGACGAGAGCAACTGGCGGTGATGCGTCGACTGCGACCGGATTGTTTTTCCCGCATGCGGCCACGAGCGTTGCGCCGAGTGTCACGACGGCGAGCAGCCAGCTAATGGTCTGTCTCATACGATTGCTAGGCTGTCGCCCAAAGAGTCCAGCGTCAAGACCCACGCGGGAGCCCGGCCCCGCGTTGCTCATGAGAATGCCCGCACGAGCACGAACGCCGCTGCTGCTGCGAGACCGCCCACGAGCGCAGTTTGCAAAGAGCTCTGCGTGCGCGACGCACCCGTGAAGCCCGCCTTCGCCCACCCAAAGACAGCGAGCGCGACGAGTGTCGACACGCCGGAGATCTCCAATGCGCGATGCGCGTCGGTCACGAACGCATACGGAGCGAGCGGAAACAAACCGCCCAAGATGTACGCGCCGCCGATCACCAACGCACTCTTGAGCGCGCGACCCGGTTGTGGTTTCACGAGCCCGAGTTCGAAGCGCATCATGAAATCTGCCCATTTTTCAGGGTGATCGTGGAACGCGTCGATGACGGGTTGAACTTGTGCGCGCGACAGACCGTACTCGGCGAAGACTTCTACGACTTCGTCTTCTTCGTGCTCGCGCATGTCTTTGATCTCGCGCTGCTCACGTGCAAGTTCACTCGCGTAGTGTTCGGCGTCGCCGCGCGAAGCGAGATAGCCGCCGAGGCCCATCGCGATCGACCCTGCTGCCACTTCTGCGAGACCTGCCGTGAGCACGAG
>JAYVXK010000079.1:0-8753 GCA_043785265.1 Myxococcales bacterium
GGGCGGCATCGGCGTCACGCCGTTTGCAAGTGTGCTCGAGAGTTTGATGCTGCGCGCCTACAGCACCAGCGATCGCAAATCGAATCTCAAACATGCGCATTTCTTCTGGCTCAATCGTGATGCGTATTCGTTCGAGTGGTTTGCCGAGTTGCTCGCTGAACTAGAAAAGGACGACACACGCGGGTTGCTCGACATCCACTTGTGCATGACCGGTGCGCGCGGCGGCGTGGCGACTCTCGGCCTCGAAGTCGCTCGCGAGATCATGCACGCGGCGGGTCGCAGCGATGTAGTGACTGGCTTGCGGACCAAGACGCATCTTGGCGTGCCCGATTGGGACACGATGCTCGGGCTCATTGCAACGCAGCACAAAGGCGACCGCGTCGATGTCTTCTACTGCGGCCCGTCTGGACTCGCGGCCAAGTTGAAGCCGATCTGCGCGCGCTACGGTATGAGCTTTCGACAGGAAAACTTCTGATGCGCACTTCTGTCGCTTGGCTCATCATCGCTCTCGCGTTCGCGGTTGGTTTCGCGTGTTCGACCAAGTCCGATGTCGTCACGGGCGCGAGCGGACCCATCGTCGATCCGCCTGAACCAGACACGTGCTCGCAGTGTCATCACGCGGACTATCTGGCGACGAAGCGCCCAGTGCACGTGGACGTCAAGCCAACGACTTGTTCGGTGTGTCACACGCAGCAAGCGTGGCGCCCTTCTCGGCTCGATCACAAGTGGCCGCTCGACGGCGCGCACGCAACGACGGACTGTTTCGGGTGTCACTCAGGCAAGTCGTCTGGATATGCTTTCACCAACACAGCCTGCAGCTCGTGCCACACGGTCGCCGCCGATCGCGCGAACGCCAAGCTCACCTGGCACGCGAAGTTGGGCAACACTTGCGACGACTGCCACACGACGACATCGTGGGATCCGCCAGCGCCCTACTATCACGAGACTCCTCACAAGCCGGACGCGCTGCCGTCTGCGACTGCGAGCACTCCACCGAGCGCGAGTGTGCTCCCGACTGCCACGACCCATCCCACCATCAAAACTCACCCCACGACCAAACCAACAGTGAGCGCGCCGCCGACCGTGAGTGCTCCGCCAACAGTGAGCGCGCCGCCGACCGTGAGTGTTCCGCCAACTGCGAGCGCGCCGCCGAGCGTCACTGCCTTACCAACGGACGACCCGCCCGATCCAATCACCGGTCCGAGTCGCCGGCAGCGCTGAGCGTCTCTCTTCGCAGCGTGCCTTCAATGGTTTCGCCATCTACGGTCACATAGAGTGTCCCGTCGTTGCGCACGAGTTCGAGTTTGGTGTGGCGATCGACATGCGCTTCGAGTGCGTCGAGAAATCGGGCTGCGATCAGCCACACCGCGATGTCTTCCACTTTGTGAATGGCGCGCGTCGCGGCCTCTTTGCGGAGCAACGCGAGTTCGACATGCGAGTAGAGCGCGACACGCCGAGCCGCCTTCGAAGCCTTGTGCAGTCGATCGGCCGAGGGCGCGCCGACATCGATCCACGCGAGCAGAACACCTGTCATGTCGCGAACCGAGATGGGAGGTTCGTCTGCGTCGGAGATCCCGCCTTTGCTGAACGCGATGCCTTCTTCGAACGAGAGGGCATAGGCGATGAGTCGCGTGAGCATGTACCTCACGCTCTCCGACGGATGCCGCGCGACGCGCACGTCGAGTGCCTCGTACACATTGCGATCGACATCCGACAGAGTGATCTCGAACCTGTGAATGGTTGCTTGAATCGCCAAGGAAGGAACTCTCACCAGGCAACGTAACAGGGAGGAGCTCCGCCAGAGGTATCGTATGAAAGCCCACTGTGATAATCGCCTCTAAAATGACCTTAAAGTCCACGTGCATCGCGATTTCGCTTTTGGGTGCGATGGGTCTCGTCGCAGTAGCTTGCGCGACGGGCACCTTCCCAGTCGAAGTCGACCCACCCGATGGAGCCACCGCCGATTCTTCTCTGCCATCTGGAGACGCGGGTTGCCCGCAGTTCGACATCTCCAAAGATCCGCTTCACTGCGGGACGTGCACCAAGGCTTGCGGCGCGGCTCAAGTTTGCTCCGCGGGCCAATGCAAAGCGCAATGCGACTTGCCTCTAGTCAAGTGCGGCGCAGACGCAGGCACCTGTATCGACACCACCAACGACGTGAAGCACTGCGGCAACTGCTCGACCGAGTGCCCTGTCGGCGATGCGGGCGCATTACCACAAGGAAACGGCAATCCCGACTCCGGCATCGTGTTCGACGGTGGCTACGACGGCGGCATCGGTTGGATGCTCCCTACGCCGAGCTGCAACAAGAGTGTTTGCGCCGTCAATTGCACCGGCACGCTCACCGCATGCAACGACGCCATTTGCTACGACACTCAGAACTTCCACGATCATTGCGGCAACTGCAACACCGCATGCGCGCAAGACACCGAGTGGTGCACCCAGGGACATTGCTGCGCGGTTGGTAGCGCCTATTGCAACAGCGCCTGCGTTGACCTCATGGGCGACAACAACAACTGCGGCGGATGCGGAGTCGTTTGCGGCAACGGTACGACGTGCGGCGGCGGCGTCTGCGCGGCTTGCGTAGCGTTCGCAGGACCTGCCCTCACGACTTCGATCAGCGGCTGGCCGACAGCAGGTCTGCGAATCAAGGCTCTCAAGAACACGACCATCAGTAGCTTCACCTTCAACAATCAGGGTCAAGCCGACACGGTCGAACTCACAGACACGAGCGGCGCTGTGCTGAAGTCGATCGCAACGCCTGCTTCCAACGCAACCTATTCAGCGAGTGTGGCGTGGTCGCTCACCGCAGGTACGTCATACGATCTCGTCAGTGTGAATGGTGCGAACGGCAAGTACGCGTCCTTTGGTGGCTACCCAACCGGCACCACGTCACTCGAAGTCACCGCGATGGTGAACAGCACTCAGGTACTCGACAAGAACTATTGGTTTACCTTCACCAACATCAAGACTTGTCCCTAGCGCGCGAGATCCACCGTGCACACGCGCGCGCCGAACACGTAATACGCGCGGTGACATGAGACACTGACGACGCCGTCTTCCCATGTGTACTCGAGCGTCTGGCCCAGTGGCGTCTTCGACATGCGGGTCATTCCGTGTTGCTTGCTGCACTTCTTGATGGTGCACGCAGTCTGCGCGGCGAGCGTGTCGATCGATGGATCGTCCGAGAGGACGTTGTCGTAGGTCATCCACACACTCAAGAGCGCGATGACGATCAGCAAGGCGCGAACGACTTTCATGCCCTCTCAGAAGTATCTCACCGGCGACACCATAGCGAGACCCGCCACACCGAGAGCGCGAAAAAAGATACCTTGAAGGGATCATGCGTCGCGCCTTCGCTCTGGGTCTTGCTCTCGTTGTCATCGACTGTGGCGCCGCCAGCAACAAGGCGCCGATCGTGCCGGCTGCTGTTGCCGATGTCGCCGATGAGCAACGCTTGAGCACCATTCGCGTCGAGGCGAGACTCGATACCGAAGTGAAGGACGCCTATACCGAGGCGATCACTCTCGCAGAATTGCCGGACGATCTCGCGGCTGGTGTCGACTCCGTGTCTCAAGGATCCGGCTTCTTTGTGAAGGCGCAAGGCGCTCTCTTCGCGATCACCAATCACCATGTCGTGTCCGGATCGCAGAAGGTGAAGTTGCGCTTCGACGAGCACACAGTCATCGAGGACGCCGAAGTGATCTATGTCGACAATCACTTCGACGTGGCCATCATCGCAGTGCCAAACGGCCTCGCGCAATCACTGGCCCACACTGTTGCGCTCTCCAACAAGCCGGCAGCGAGCGCGGAGCCCGTCGAAGCTTCCGGGTGGCCTGGTGTGGGGGACGTGCTGTCGTATCGCCTGACGACAGGCGCGATCTCTGACCCGAACTTTGTCGTTCCGGGGGAGAGCAAGCAGGACACATTCATTCAACACACTGCGGTCATCGACCCAGGCAACAGCGGCGGCCCGCTCTTTCGCAAGAAGACCCTCGAGGTGCTTGGCATCAACACGTTGAGCTTCACCGACAATCACGACCTGTACGTGGCGGTGCCGAGCGCGAGCGTACAAACCGTGCTTGATCGAGCCATGAGCGCGCAAAAAATGGCGCGCGATCCGGTCTTGCGAAGAAAAGAACTCGTCTCCACGTGTCGCGCTCTCGTGCAGGAGATCAGCAACACAGGTGATTCGCCCAAGGAGACGATCGACATCCTCTCGGACATGATTTCGGGTCCACTCGGCGTGGCAGGTTGGGCATCGCGTCACGTGAAGCGGGGTCGCAGTCATCTGGACCGAGAGAGCGGCGAAACCGTCAAAGGCAAACCTCATGTCGACGCTGATGCAGCCAAAGAGTTCAAGCAAGAAGCCGATGACGGCGACGTGCTCGAGTACTTGCGCCCCTACGCTCTCAACGGCCTCTACGAAGACGGCCGCCAACTTGGCGCACCCAAGGCAGACAGCTGCGAGCAGAACATGGTGCAAAAGGACCTCGATGATCTCTCCGAGCGTGGCACCGTGCGTTGTCGGTTGGACTTCGCCTCGAGCAAGTCGTTTCGCACGCTCAAGTGGCGCCTCGAACAAGGTCATTGGCGCTTGATCGCGTTCGACGCTCCGTGAAGGCACACGCCTGATTGAATGTCCGTGCGGGGTGTGTGCAACGAGAGAAGCATGCAAGCAACACAGCAATCGCGCGACGAGGATCACGACTTCGGCGCTCAAAGCACGCCCACGCCCTGCCTGCCCACGATCACGCCTTCGATCATCGATCGTCTCGAGGCGTATTCGATCCTTCCGCCAAACCACGCCAAGCTCGAGGAGCGCGTGCTCGGGTTGGTCGAGCAGCTCTTCATCACCTGGTACGAGATGAGCGACGATGAATCACGCAGAGCCGCGATCCCCTATCTTTTTGGGACTGACGACGACCTTCGACAGGCGATGCTCGCGATCGTGCCGCTCTACTTCGACCCGCTGTTTTTCGATGAGCAAATCCCGACACCAGAACTCATCACTCTCGCTCTCACAGCTCACGCCAAGTGGCGCGGGTGGCTCGACAGCACGCGTTGCTGATCAGGGTGATGCGGCAGGCGCGGGCGGAGCGGTCAGCGCCGTGACTTGCGCACGCACGAGGTCCTCCACGGATTTGCGCTGGTCAGCTGGCAGAGCACCTGCAAACGCGAAGAGCACCGTGCCCGCCTTGTCGTACAAGACGACATTGCTCAGCGCCTTGGTAAAACCCAGCGTGGCACGCGCAGTATCGGTGAAGTCCGAGTAGAGGATCATGCCGACGCGATTCGACCACTTTTGGATTTCGTTCTTCGCGATGCCGCGGGCTGGCCAGTAGTTCCACGGGGTGAGATCGACCACGATGATCTGCAAGATGAGTTTGCGGTAGCCGATCGACTTGTCCAGGGCGTTGAGTTCGTCTTTGAGTGTCTGGTTGGTGTTGCCGTCGTCTTTGTCTTCGTAGATCGCGAGCAGCGGCTTGGCGATGGTCGCAAGATCGAGCTCTCGATCCCAACCGTCCGTGAGTTTGACCGCGGGTCGCACTGCGCCCTTGTTGGGCAAAGCGCGCGCGTGATTCGACACGGCGAGCGCGAATAGAACGGCCGCAGCAAACACGATGCAAAAACGTCCGCGGCTCACGACATGATTCGTATCATCGCCCGCACGAGGACGCCACTCGGCGGGTCTATCGAACTTCGTGTTTGGTCGCGTCGGGTTCGCAAAAGCGCGCGAGCGCGACGCCCTCTTCACTCAGCGCACTCCGCGCACTTTTGGCAAGCGGACCAAACGGCTCGAGTGTGATCGTGGCGGTTGTTTTCTTGCGCTCGATCTTCCATGCGCCCGCGACGACACCCTCGACCAGGAATGTCGCGCGCACACGCAGATTCTTGGTCACAACTTTGGGGCGATGCTCGTCTGCGATGAGGCGCGTGCGGTCTGCGTGAGCAAGAACGAGATTGTCGAACTCTGGCAAAAAGCGCACGGGCGCGGGGGTGTCTTCGTCTGGTCGTGGAGCGTCTGGCAAATCGAACAACTCGCGCTTCCGCTCGTCTTCGAAGAGCTTCAGCTTGGGACGGAGCGCGTCGAACACAGGTCGCAATCCATCCAGACCCGACCACGTCTGCGCGTCCGCGACGGTCGCGGGACCAAACGCAGAGAGGTATCGCAATACCAGCGCGGATGCGTCTCGGTCGGTCGAAATGGGTTCGCCCAAGAGAGGCTCCGCGAGGCTGAAATCAGCCGCCCCAGGGAAGCTCCATGTCGCGTCCGTAGGCACTTGCAGCAGAGCTAGTTTGAGTCGTGCGGCATAAGCCATCGCTCGCACGTCACCCTTTGGCCATGTCGCCGCGAGGTGATCGCGAAGCTCATCGAACGTGCGCGCCTCAGCGCCAAACCACTGCGTCGCTTCGGCCAGGACGCGATCGAGATCGAACGTGTCCAGGCGATCGCGGAGCACGCTCTTGAGGCCCCGGTCGAGCCCAGCCTGAATCGCGCCGCGCAAGCGAACGTAGTCTTTCTTACTCAACAGATGGATCGTGCCGCGCATGGCAGTCGCCCGCACCACGTCGTGCTTGTGCAAAGCCCGCGCGAGATCTTCCCGCTTGAAATTCGACAGACGCGTCCACAGCCCGATGAAAGGCGGCTTCGGCTCTTGCGCCTGCATCCCCATCAATCGCTCGACCGCTTTGACCACAGTCGCTTTCTCTCGCGCAAGGAGCATCTGTCGAGAGAGGGTCGCGCGATTTTGCGCGCGCAGTGAGAGACGCGTGGGCAAGGTCACTCCAGCATACGCAAGCGCTTGCGATCCACGAGCGCCTTCTGGCTGCCTTCGATGTCGGGGGTCTTGATCAAGTCTCCACCCTCGAGATCGACAGAAGCGACAGCGCCCTTCCAAGTGGCAAAATCGTCACCCAGAGGCCCGGGCAGCGTGGGCTGCAGCGTCTTCTCCAGCAGCTGAAAGTCATGCCGCACTTCGAGTTCGAGCGGCAGATTTTTGCTCTTTCCGTCGGCCTTGAACCACGCGCGAGCGTTCTGCACGTTCTTGATCAACACCCAATGCTGTGGGTCGATCTTCGCTGCAGTCGAGAAGTGAGCCATCATCGCGTCGAGATCTCCGCGGGCCTTCGCGATGCACGCGAGGTGATTGTACACGAGGCCTGGGCACGGATACCCCAGCTCGAGAGCCCGCTCCACGTGCACACGCGCGCCTTCGAGATCTCCCTCGTGATAGAGCGCCGCGCCGAGATCCATGTGCGCCGCGTGATAGTCGCCGAGCCGCTCTTGGATCGCGCGAAACTCTCGCGAACCATCTTTGTGCATGGTGCGCAGTCCGCTGTGGTCCGCGAACCAGTCGTTCATCAGTCGCGTGTCTTCTTCGTTGGAGTCGAACGGCGTCTTGAGTTCTTGAAAGTCACCGGTGAAATACACATTGCGATTGAGCCAGCCGGCTTCTTCTGCATCGTGGAAGTCTTGAGTGCCTGGGTAGATGGACAAGCACGAAAACACGTATTCGTGAGGCCGCGCGCGATCGAGGAACGAGAGCGTCTCTTGGAACGACTCTCGATCGTCTCCGCGATTGCCGAGCATCATGTAGTAGCGAACCTTGATGCCCACTTCTTTTGCGAGGGCTGTGGACGCAAGAATCTCCTCGACGGTGATCTTCTTTTCGATCGCATCGAGGATGCGCTGCGATCCACTCTCCACACCCAGCGAGAGTCTCTGACACCCAGCGAGGCGCATCTCGGTCAGCAGCTCTCGCGTCAGCAGGTCGACGCGAGTGTCGCAGCTCCAAAAGAACGAGAGCTTGCGCGCGCGGATCGCACGACACAGCTCGATCACTCTATTTTTCTTGGTAGTGAAGGTGTCGTCTTTGATTTGGATCATCTTGACGGGGATGACCGCCAGCGAACGCTCCATCGCATCGAGGACGTAGTCGATCGAGTTCGAACGAAACCCGCGCCCCCAAGAGGTCTCCGCACCGCAGAACGTGCAGCTCCACGGGCATCCGCGCGAGGTCATCAAGATGTGCGTCGGAAAGTAGTGCTGCGGACACGCGAGCTGATCGAGGTCTTCGACATTCTTGCGCTTGGCACCCAGCGCGACCTGCCCGTCGTCTTCGCGCCACGCAGATCCAGTAACACCACGCAGACTCTCTCCGCGCGCGATGCGATGAACGATCTCGAGAAAGGTAAGGTCGCTCTCGCCAATGCATACTGAATCGATCGCGTGGCAATGCTCCAGAATTTCTTTGTACAGAGGCGTGGCATGCGGCCCCCCGACGATGACGCGCGCGCGAACAACTGCCTGTTTGATGGCCTCCGCGAGCATCAGCACGCCTCGGCGATTCGCGGTCCAACAGCTCATCCCGTAGACGTCCGCATCGAGCGCCGTCACGATCTCGATCACCCGACTCCAAGAGTACGACGAGAGGTTGATGACCTTCACATCGTGCCCCGCGCGAAGCGCTTGAGCGCCGAGCGCGAAGAGTCCGTAGGGAGTCTGGTGAAAGTCCGCGTCGAGATCTCCCTCGCGATAGCCGGTCGGCGCGCCTTCGCCAAGCGGGAAGGGAGGCTCGCCCTTCGCGGGGACCTTCCATGGGGGCGGGTAGAGGAGTGCGATCCGCATCGAGGACAGGACACGATAGCAAAGACAGAGTTCCCCCGCCCGGGCAGAGCGGGAACAGGGGCGGGAACAGGGGCGGGAGCGGGGACGGGGACGGGGCGGGGACGGGGACGGGGACGGCGAC
>JAYVXK010000080.1:0-8753 GCA_043785265.1 Myxococcales bacterium
TCTCCATAGCCCCCGAGCAGGATGTTGTCGGGTTTGAGATCGCGATGCACGACTCCACGCACATGCGCATAACCCATCGCGTGGCACACCTGCATGAGGACGGCCGAGAGTCGAACGAGTGACCACTCTTTGCGCAAGGCTGGGTCGTCGAGCACGTCGCGGAGAGATCTGCGCTTGACGATTCGCATCGTGTAAAACGGCTGCCCATCGGCGAGCACGCCGAGATCGTAGACCGGGACCACCCCAGGGTGCTCGAGTTGGCTGGTGATGCGCGCCTCATCCAGGAAGCGCTGCACATCCGCCGGATCCGCGCCCAGCCCAGCGTGCAGTGTCTTCATGGCGACGGTGCGCCCCGTATCGAGATCGTCGGCGGCCGTCACGAGGCCCATGCCGCCGCGTCCCAGTTCGTCCTTCAGGGCGTAGCGACTGAGAGGTTCGGTCGGAGGCACAGTCGATGGAGGTACGGAGTCGCGCGGGTCGAGCGGACGCAGTTGAACTTGGGAGGAACCGCGAAGCGTAGCGCTGGTGCCGAAGGTCAACGTGCGGAGCCATTTCGGGTCCTGGGGCGCCACGCGGCCAAGATAACACGCGGCCACGCGATCAGGCGCTGCCCGTCCCCGTCCCCGTCCCCGTCCCCGCTCCCGTCCCCGTCCCCGTCCCCGCTCCCGTCCCGCTCCCGTCCCCGTCTCCGTTCCCGTCCCCGTTTGAGCGTGCGATGATCTCCCAATGAAGCGAACGTCGATCGCCTTTGTGTTGCTCGCGGTCACTGCGTGCGGAACGTCCGCGCAAGAGCCGCACGATGCGTCGACGCCCAACGACGTGGCCGCAGATGTCGTCGCCGATGCGTGCGCGAATGCTTCATCGACGACGACGACAGTCGATCCGACGACGACGCCAGAGTTGGCTCTTGGTCGCGATGGCGGCGCGCCTGCGCTGGGCGTGTTCGATCCCTCACTCGTTCAGGACGGGACGCGCACGTACATGACCTATTCGGTCGTGCCCTCTCAGATAGCGATCTCCACGCGCATCGCGTCGTCTGATGATCGTGGGGCGACGTTCTCGGAGCTCGGCCCAGTCAACATCCCGATCGACATCCCGTGTGACGCTGGGGCATGCCCGCGGATCATCTTCGAAGTGAGTTCGATCGTGATCGACGACACCGACACCAGCGCGCGCTTCAAGATCTTCTCGCACGCGTATGTGGTGGTCCCGCCCGACAAAACCCCGCACTACGACATTGGGTTCATCGCGCTCCAGACTTCCGCCAGCGCAGGGGGGCCGTACTCTGTTCCAAAACCAGCCTTCGATACGCCCGCTGTGCGCAAGGCGACCCCAGCCCTCGTGGACTGCGATTTTTTCACAGAGCCGGCCGCGCTCGTCCGCAACGGAACGATCGATCTGGCACTTGGGTGCGTGAATGTGGCGACGACGAAGATTCGGATTGTCTTGCTGCGCTCGACCGATCGCGGTGCCTCGTTCTCGTACGTCTCGGAGTTGCTCGCGGCGGCAGATTCGCTCGGCATCGGCGGATCCAGGCCGCAAATCAACGCGCCAGATTTGTTCGTGGCAGGCGGTCATGAGTACCTGATCGCGTCACCAGCCGGTCCGGTGACGCTGCCGCAGGGTTCGTTCGACGGCTACACGGGTTGCACCGTGTTCGACATGGCTGACTCGGATCGCGTCGCACGCGACTGTCTGGGCAAGCCTCGGGTCGTGCGATCCATCCTCGGTCCCGCGGGACAGTTCATTGGTGCATGCACCTTTGCCGAGGGCGCGACCGGCGCTGGCTATGTCGTCCCAGAAATCATCTTCTCGGCAAGCCCCCCCTTCCGGTTGTTTCGCCCAGGCATCGCGGGTCCCTGACTGGACCGGAAGGCTGGGGCGGAGAAGAGCATCGGCAGCTCCGCGCTGTCGACTCTACACACGGCTGAAGATCGTCACTCCGAGAATGCCGGCGACGAGCAAGAGGATGGTCGCCACGACGGCGACCACTTGTCGTCTTCTCCGCTTCGCGCCGTCGAACGGCATGATCGAGACGAGGCCCGACGGGCTGATCGAGATCGATCCGGGGCGAGCGGCGACGAACGCCGTGGTGTCTGGCGTGAGCTGAACGAGCGGCACCGACTGAGCGATCGCGGCCTCGGACGGCGGCGGCAGGCGCAAGAACGGGTTCGGCGCAGGTTTGGCTGCCGTCTCGAGCTCTGTGATCTTCGCTTCGGCACGAGCGAGCTTGCCGCGGAGCTCGGCGAGTTCGTCGGTGGTCGCGGCCGGTGTGGCGGCGACGGGCGGCATCGGCGGACTTGGGGCGGCGGCTGCCGTGTAGGGTTGTGGTGTTGGCAGCACGCCAGCAGCGGGCGCACGTGGTGATGGAACGAGGGGGGGCTTGGGAGGAGTCGGTCTTTGGTTATTCGCGGCCATCATCCACCGATACCTAGGATTGGCCGCAAGCGAAAGACACGCAGGCCTAAATTTCAGACGGCCTGAGAATCGGCCGCGAAAAGAGGCTGCCGAAGCTCAACTGTTTCTCTCACTCTGATCAACGAACGCCGAGGAACATCCGCGGGCGAACGAAACCCGCGGGTTGAATCCCGGTTGGAGGAAGGTTCCGCGAGTCGGCCCAAGTCGCAATCACGCGGCCCCCAACAGCCGTGATGCCTGTGTAGTCGCCGAACCAACCAGCGGAGTTTTCTTTTCCAACCGTGAAGACACTATCGGCATCCGAGAGCACGCTCTCGTTCCAGACCTTTCCGTCCGTCGAGCGCGCGTACCAGTAGCGCCCGCGGTCGCCCTTGCCATAGCGGTTGTCCATCCACGCCACATGACCCGTGCCGGTCGCGTCGAATCCGATGGCGGGCACGATGCGAACGCCGCACGTTTGCGTGGTGCCTGGTTGGCTTACGCGGATGGCTGGGTCGCAGCTTCCTCCCAGGCAGCGCACTGCGGCGATGTCGCTGGTCTGGTAACGGTTGCCTCGCACGTAGGCCAACCAGAACGAACCGTCGGCTGGGTTGAGAGCCGCGGTGAACGGAACCTCCGCGATGCGATCTTGCGCGAACTCCTTGGCTTGGACTGCGATGGTCTTGCCCGTGAAGCAATCCTCCAGAGCGGGCAACACTGCGCAAGTCTTGCCCGCGGGCCAGACGGCAACTCTCAACAGATTGTTGATCTCACTCGCGCTCGAGGCGCCCTGACTTCCTGCCCAGGCCAATAGGAAGTTCCCACTGCTGTCGACCGCAGACTGAGGGTAGAACGCAGTCTCGCCCGGCACTGCGAGTTCGTGCTGCTCCCAGGTCTTTCCACCATCGGGTGAGCGCGCGATCCGAAGTCCGGCGTCGTCGACCGCAGTGGCCCAGACGATCCCGTTGCGCGCGACGATCCACGGCTTGTCTGCGACGCCCGTTGCAGCGTCGACTGGGGCAGACCACGTGACGCCGCCATCGGACGAACGCGAAACTCGCAGCCACCCGTTCGACCCGCCCACGTAGTCGAGCCACGCCCAGTAGTAGTCACCCGTGACGGCATCGAACGTGACCGAGGGATCGGTCACCCAGCCCGTTTTGGTGGTGAAACCATTGCGAACCAAATGGTTTGCGGTCGGCGCTGACCATGTGCAATTGCCGATGGAGTCGAGTGTGCACCCGACTGCAACCACATTGCTGTCGAAGCCGCCATCATGCGCCCAGTAGCCGATGTACGTGACGACGACCCGACCCTTGCCGTCACTCACGACATTGCCTTCCGCGGCTGCGAGCACTCCGGGCGCGAGTGGCACCGGCTGGTTCAAAAACCCAGCGTCTGGTTCCGAACCCGAGGCAGCGCACGCGGTGTCGGGACGGCAGGAGTGATCCTGCCCTCGTGGAGTCGGAAGGTGCTGGTCTGCATAGGCGCCGAGTCCGTCGACCTGGCAGGTGTAGCCGTCGGCAGTACGGCAGTCGCTGTCGGTCTTGCACGCGTGCAAACACTGCTGCGTCTCGCCTCTGTCGGAAGAGGAGCACAGCGCATCGCCTGGACACAGGGCGCTGTCGGGATGTCCGTTTTTTCCGGCGCAGGATTGCGTGCAATAGCCTGCATTCCAGGCGGTATAGGAGACCTGTCGTCGCTCCGCGTCGAGCGACAGCGTGCCCGACGACAGGAACTCACAAGCAGCAAGCAAGCAGATCTGTCCGCTGCCACAAGTGCCTTGAGCCCCAGGCTGCTTGAATTGCGCGGCGCACAGCGCATCCGCAGGGCGTCGACAACCATCTCCGATCTGAGGAGCGACAATCGCAGCGTCCGCTGCGTCAACCTCGACGACATCCGACCCAGCGTCTGGAGTCACATTGACCGGCGACGGGGAGCTACCGCACGCTGCGAACACGACAACACACGCAGCAGGACCGGCCCAAGAGAACGTCATACGCATGAATGATGACGTAGCCGATTTCGCCCCGAAGCGTCACCCCAGGCAGAGCGGGAGGGGAACGGCGAGCGGACGGGTGCGGGGACGGCGACCGGGACGGGTGCGGGGACGGCGACCGGTGCGGGTGCGGGGACGGCGACCGGTGCGGGGACGGGGACGGGTGCGGGGAACGCGCGTCACCGAATGCGCGCGAGTACTCCAGTGGCAAATGCCCCAGCCGGAATGACTCCGCTCACGACACTTCCCTCTCCGATGCGAGCGCCCTCTCCGATGCGAGAGCCCTTCAGAACGATCACGTCATCTTCGATGCGAACGCCGCGCTCGATCACAATGGGCTGCGCGACTCCGCGGGAGTGCATGTTGGACACTTCGTGAAAATCCGTGTCGAGCACCATCACATTGCGACCAATGTGCACACCATTTCCAATGCTGATTTCAGCCTCGCTTGTGATCGCTGCGCCACATCCAATCGAGACGTCGTTGCCAATGATCACGCGGCCACTACGCGCGGTGACGATGTGCGAGATGCGAGGATGCGACGAAAAAGAGAAGCGACTACCGATGTCGATCCGACCGCGATTTTCGATCACGGGCGAGCCGGTGATATTGGCGTCGTCTCCAAGAGAAGACCATGCGCTTAGACGTGCGCGCGTGGACAGTCGGAGCATCATCCCACTCAACGCCTCGAGCCAGGAAGACTGGGCGGGTGAGGTGGAAGATGGATCGGAGCGTACGGCAGTCGAGACCTCCCGTGGCTTGATGACACGCGCGGGGACGCCGCCCGCGATGACGTCAGGTGGAAGCGAAGCGGTGACCACACTCCCTGCAGCGACGACGGTACGATCGCCAACGCGCACCCCCTTGGAAACCCGAACACGTGCGGCGAGCCAGACGTCGTCACCGATGTGAGCGTCTGCGATGGAGCTGTGCGGTCCGATGGTCACGCGAGAGCCGATGATGATCGACTCGAGCGCCGACAGTTGGGTGCCGTAGTTGATGAATACGTCGTCTGCGATCTGGAGCGACGCGCCCGACGCCACCCGCATCTCGACGGCGGAGAACGCGTTGTTGACATGGAAATCTCGCCCGATCGTGAGAGTGCCTCGATTGTCGATGATGGGGCGGCCGCGACTGCGTGCGCGCAGACCAACGCGATCGCAATCGCGCAAGTAGAGCGGCGCCAGCGCAAACGCGCGGACGTTCGCTGCGGCTTTGTAGAGTTTGTCTTCGAGTGGCAACTCCGCATCGCGAGCGAGCGCGCGCTTGATCCGGAGAGCGAAACTCACGCACGCTCCCGTCGAAGCTGTCGCAGCAAGATGGCCACGAACTTCGGATCTTGCAGCAAGTAGCGACGCCAGAGTCTGCGCGGTTCGCGACCCAGTCGAAAGAGCCACTCGAGGCCATGTTCGCTCATCCACGGTGGCGCACGAGGCACCGCACCGGCGAGAAAATCGATGGCGGCGCCGACCGACAGAAGCACTGCGGGACGCACGCGTTGCCTCACTGCTTCGCAAAAAATTTCTTGTTTGGGCGCGCCCAGTCCCACGAGCACCAGATCGGGACGCGCGCGGGCGATGTCGTCGGCCATCTCGATGTGCTTGTCGGGTTCTCGCAGGTCGACGCGAGGCGACGCGATCCCAGCGATGACGAGCTTGGGAAAGCTCTTCGCCAGATGCGCACTTGCCTTCTCGGCGCTCCCAGGTGCGCCACCAAAGAGAAACACTCGCAGACCTCTAATCTCCGCGAGGCTCATGAGCGGCAGCACCAGATCGGATCCAGAAATCTTCTCGGGCAGAGGTTTGCGCAAGAGGTGCGTGGCCCACAAGACCGGCATCCCATCGCAGAGCGACAAACTCGCGTTCGCGTACGCATCGCGAAATGAGGCGTTTTCTTCGGCCAAAACGACATGGTCGATGTTGGGCGTGACCACCGCGCCGCCGTTGCCCGCACGCACGAGTCGTTCGATTTCGTCGAGCGCACCTTCGAAGGTGACGCGATCGATGGGAAGGCGTCCAACCCACACGCGCTGTCCGCTCACGATGACGTCGATCTCCGACGTGCGCCGGGGCGCGCGACGATGCGCGAACGCACTTCCGGCTCGGGCGCCAACACGAGTGAGTCTGGCGGCACCGAAGTACGCACCACACAACCCGCCATGATTTTGGAGCGCTCACCGACTGTGATCGGACCAAGCAACGTGGCACCAGGCATGATGTGCACGTTCGGTCCGATCGTCGGTGCCCCAGTCTCGTGAGTCTCGGGGCCGGTCGACTCGCCGAGAGTGACGTTTTGAAAGAGAATCGCGTCGTGACCGATCCGCGCCTTGCTGCTGATGGCCAAACCCATGCCGTGCACGATGAGCACACCCGGCATGATCGAAGCGTCCCAATGAATGTCCGACCCGTAGAGATGACGAATCATTCGCGACGTGATCATCGCGCCAGTCTTGCTGCCCGCGTCGCGAAAGAAGTGCATCAAGCGGACTGCGACCATGATTTGAAAGCCAATGCGTCGCACGGCATCTTTGGGTAGATCGCTCGGATCAGCGGTGCGGCCGCCGTATTTCTCACCGTAGTGCTGCAGTGTCTCGTGATCGGCGGCGACTGCGTGCGTCGCGTCGATGGCCGCCGACGCGGTGGTCAGAACGCGACTCGAGGGCCCAGCCGAACGAGCGTACGCGACGTAGTCGGTCACCGCGGCGCGCAGAGATCCTGCCTCTTGTCGCATGCCTCGCGCGTAGTCGATTCCATAGGCGACGGTCGTTCCGGCGAGCGCGACTCTGGTGAGGCCAACGCGATCGAGCACACCCGACACGGCGAGCGCTGCGGTCGCGACATGCGCTGCAGCATCGGGCAGAGCGATCGCTCCGGCGAGGATGGGACGCGAGAGTCGTGACAGCGAGCGGAAATAGCGCCATGGATTCGCCTGCGGCATGTCTGCGTGTTTTTTGCCGATGCGTGAATCGAACACGCCATACAGCTTCGCGCGCTTGCGAAATCCCTCGAGGCTCGCCCGATCCGAGGAGTGCACACTCGACGCCTCGTCACTCAAATAGAATGTTGCGCCGTCCTTTTCGAGGCGCACACCGAGCTCCGCGTCTTCGGAATGACCGAGCGAAAAATCGAACCCGCCGACGCGCTCGTAGGCCTCTTTGCGCATCGACAAGTTGCCTGTGTACACATTGGTCCCGACGAGTTTTGCGCGACCGGCCATGACGTCTCGGGCGAGTCGCTCGAGCACCTCTGCATGGAACCGCTCGAACAACTCGAACTGCATCGAAGGGTCGGGCGCGATGCGTCCGAGCACCACGGCGTTTGGATCACGATCATGAATCTGTAAATGCGCCGACAACAAATGCGGAGGCACTTGCATGTCGTCGTCGAGAAACAACACGACCTTCGCCTTGGCCTCGACCGCGCCACGATGCCGCGCGGCCGCAGCACCCGCATTGGTTTGTCGCAGCACGACGAGAGAATATGGAAGCGTAATGCCCCTGAAACGAGCCGTAGGATCGACCTTCGAGCCGTCGTCGACGAGCACGACCTCGAAGTCGGTCACGGTCTGCTTGCCGAGTTGTTGCAGCAAACGATCGACCGAGTCGTGTCGATTGTAGCTTGGCACCACCACGCTGATGCGGGGACTCATGGTTCTATCTCCTTGGGTGGCGGCGCGAGTTGCTTGACCAGAATCGACCCGATGAATTTCTCCGGTCCGATTTCTTCGATGGCCTTCTGCGCGCTCTTCGCCTCGGTGTCTCCGAGACACACGAGCAGGATGGCGGCGTCTGCTTTGGAGGCGATGGGGATCGTCGTCGGATTTTTGGTGACGGCCTCGAGAGCGAGGATCACATTTTCGCCCAGCTCCACGTGACTCTCGATCTCCTTGAGTTGGTAGTCGAGCAGCCGCAATCGCACATCGCGCAGATCGAGCACCGTGGTGGCCTTACCCGAGTATTGCCAGGCGATCTCGGCCAGCTGGTTGGCGACATTGAGCGCAGACAGATTCGGCGCGGCGGGGACGATGGCCAGCGTGCGCCAAGTCTTTCGCGTGGTCGCGATCCAGAGCTTCTGGAGATCGATCTCTTCGCTGCTCACTTGGTCTCCCGAGCCGTCCGAACCCTCTCACTTGTTTGTTCGCGCTTTTGGGTCACGCGAAGGACGAGCTTCCAGCCGACATACGCAGGCGCCCACAAGAGATCGGCAAACCCGCGCGCGCCGAGTCCAGCGAGGTGCACGCCACGAAACACATAGACGACGACACCAACCGAAGCCACCGACCATGGCACCCACGATATGGCTGAAAAACCGGTCAACGCGGCGATGCTGGCCGAAGCGGCGAGTCCCGCTCCGACGAA
>JAYVXK010000081.1:0-2650 GCA_043785265.1 Myxococcales bacterium
CGCTCGGTGCCGCACGCACCAACGAACTGAGAGTGCGGACCAAAGCGGTTGTCGGATCAAATAGCACCGACCAGCCGATCAGAACATGTCGGCAATCCACGGAACCGGACCCGCGAATAGTTGGCTCGCTTCTGCAATCGCCGCTTTTGATCCCTCGAGCGCGCCGACCAGCGCGAGCTTTTGCGCGTCGTACATGCCGGTCATCAGCGACGCGAGACCATTGATCGTCATGTGAACACTGGGTCGTGCCGCGGGCGCAACGGTGCCCACACCCTGACGCACGCGGAGCTTCCATGTGCGAGCGTTCTCGCTGAGGACCGGATCGTCGATCGAGAAGGCGAGTTCGCCGTCGTTTTGATAGCCGCGCTGCTCGAGAGCCGATTTCACGTCGACCACTCGGGCAAAAAAGCGATCGAGCTTTTCTACTTTGGCGACCTGTTCCGAAAGCAGCAACTGCAACGGATCGTTGGGCGCGCCGAGCCACAACACATCGCGCGCCATCGAACGCTGATCGTAAAAGAAGCGCAAAATGGAGCTCGCCGCGCGAGGTGTCGACCAGACGATGTCGCGCGCGCGGATGTCGAAGAGCATCTGGTCGTGACGGACCTGCGAGTAAATGACGTAACCCTCGGGCGCAGAGGGTGGGCCGAACAGATAACCAAACACTTCGTCCGTGCCTTGCGCCGCGAGCTTGCGTGACCACATGGCGTCGTCGCGCATGACGTGCCCAGGTCGCGCCATCGCCGCCGCGACGTACATTGGCTCGAGTGCCTCGCGTGTGGGTTTGACTTGTGTGACCGTAAGCGATCGGTCGACAGACAGCGGACGCAGACCAGCGGTCGGTGCCCGGTAGTAGACCGCATGTCCTGCATGCTCGAAGCCCACGCTGCGATAAAGATATTGCGTCGACGCGAAGAGTGTTGCGAGCGCAGTGCCTCCGCGATGCAACTCTTTGAGCGTGGCGATCAACATCGCACGCGCCGCGCCACTCGCGCGATGCTCAGGCGCGATCCCGACTCCTGCGATGCCTGCAGTGTGCACGCTTTTTCCGCCGTAGTAGTGGGCGAATCGATACATTCCGAGTCCGCCGAGCAGGACATCGCCTTTGCGGACGACGCGAATGTTCTCCTGACCTACGCGAGCAAACCAGCCCGCCCACATCTCGGCAGTGAGACCGTACGAAACCGCGAGCATGCTCTTGAGCGCGTCGAACTCGCTCTCTCTCATGCGGCCGACTTGGAGCCGTGGCTGCGCTTGACGCTTTTTCATGCGAGTGCTCCTGTCGCGCGCTCCACCGCGTGAGCGAGCTCACCGCTTTCGATGAGTGACGCGACTGCGACGATGTCTTTGTACAGGACGCGGTCTTCGGTCATCGGCGCGACCCGCGTACGCACGCATTCGAGCGCCGCACGAACGCCGCGACTCGGTGTCAGAGGTCGCCGTTGGTCGAGACCTGCGGCAGCGGTCATGATCTCGATCGCGAGCGCGTTCCGAACGTTGACGACGACCGTTTGTAGTTTGCGCGCGCTCACGCTGCCCATCGACACGTGGTCTTCGCGCCCCGCAGACGACGGAATCGAATCCACACTCGCAGGATGACAGAGCACCTTGTTTTCGCTGACCAGAGACGCTGACGCGACCTGCGCGATCATGAAACCAGAGTGCAGTCCGCTGCCCGCCGCCAAAAATGGAGTGAGGCCCGTCGACAGCGCTGGATTGACCAGTTGCTCGACGCGACGCTCACTGACATTGGCGAGTTCGGCCGTGGCCATGGCAGCGAGATCGAGTGCGAGTGCGAGCGGCTGCCCGTGAAAGTTACCGCCGCTGATGAGGTCTGCCTCTGCGCCCTCCACCAGAAACACACTCGGATTGTCGGTCACGCTGTTGAGTTCACGCGACAGCACATCGCGAACCCAACCAAGCGCATCGCGCGAAGCCCCGTGAATTTGCGGCATGCAGCGCAGCGAATAGGGATCTTGCACTTTGCCGCAGTGCGCGTGGCTCTCCATGATCTCACTGTCGACGAGCAGAGCGCGCAGATTGGTCGCCACGAGTGATTGACCCGGATGCGGACGCGCGCGTTGCAAGCGATCATCGAACGGGCGATTCGATCCTTTGAGTGCCTCTAGACTCATCGCGCCTGCGATGTCTGCGGCGGTGCACAAGCGCTCTGCGTCTCGAAGCGCGAGTGTGCCCAGCGAAGCCATGAGCTGCGTGCCATTGATGAGCGCGAGGCCCTCTTTGGCTTCGAGCACGACAGGCGAGATCTTTGCGCGAGCCATGATTTCAGCCGAGTCGACGTAGCGCGGTGTGTCCGTGAGCGCGTCGACGATGGCCGCCTCGCCCTCGCCAATCATCACGAGCGCAAGGTGTGCGAGGGGCGCCAGATCACCGGATGCACCCACGGATCCTTGCGCTGGGATGCGAGGGATCACATGCGCGTTGAGCATGGCGACGAGCGTGTCGAGCACGACCATTCGGACACCCGAGTGACCCAGCGCGAGGACCTGTGCGCGTAGCAGCATGATTCCTCGGACGCAGTCCGCAGACAGATCCGGACCGATGCCCGTCGAGTGCGAGCGCACCAAGTTCTTTTGCAACTGCCTCACGTCTGCCGCCGAAATGCGCGTCTCTGCGAGCGCGCCAAAGC
>JAYVXK010000082.1:0-2646 GCA_043785265.1 Myxococcales bacterium
AAAAAGAGCTGAAATTTGCCTTGGGCATCGGTCATGCTGCGTCCCACGGCTCGCGCAGAAACGCTGGGATCCGTGGGGGTCGCCGTCGGTCGCATGAACGCGGTGACCACGGCTCGCGGAATCACGTTGTTGAGATCGTCGACCAGCTGCAACGAGATCTCCATCGGCGCTGGCAAGACGATGTCGGCCACGTCGTGACTCAGCGCAGCGCCGATGTTCGGAGAGACGAACCATGGCAGGTGCGTGCTCGCCGTCGGACGAACGGCGATGTCGAAGCGAGTGTCGAGCGCCTGCAAATTGCCCGCATCAACCGCCAGATCGTACCGACCTTGCGCGTCCGTGATGGAGTACGACTCCCGAGGCCACCCCAGCGAAGCAGATTCTTGGTCAGAGGCGATGTGCAAAAAACGATCTGCCGACGGTGTCGCAACGACCTCGGCGCCCACGAGGACTTGATTCGCGCCGACGAGCACGCGACCACGTAGATGCACGCGCGGATCGACCGTGAACGATTTGCCTTGTTGCAGAGGCGTGTCCTTTGCGACATCGAACTTCTGCACGTGTTTGCGCGCGAGCGGCAAGCGACTTGGATCATCGTGCGGCGTAATCCACACGTCGTATCGCCCGGGAGGCAGCACGACACGATAGTTGCCCGTCGCGTCCGTTTTGATGCGCGTTCGATAGTTCAGACCAAAGGGTCGGGGCTCGATGTTGCCATCGGGTGCATCGAAGACGATGTCTGCAGCCACTGCGACCCGTTGACTGCCATCCACATCCAACGCGGAGACTGTTCCTGTGACGAGCGCCGGCGTCGGCAGTTTTTGAAAAAGCGGCACCTGAAACTCCAAGTTGTCTTTCAGGCCGTCGATCACCGTGCTGGGTCGCGCGAGCACGTTTTCAGGGGGATCGATGACGAGACGAGCGACCGAACCAGGCGGCAACGGCGTGAGATAGAGCTTGTGCGTTTCGCTCGGCTTGCCGCTCAGTGTCACCAAATTGGAGATGCGCTCGCCACTCGGCAGACGGACCAAGTAGACGCGATAGCCCGCGGTGCTCGGCGCGCCCGGCACACTGTCGAACGTCAAGTCTTTGCCTGGCGGTGGCACTTCTGCGAGGCCCAAAGTCTTGTAACTGAAGTTGGTGTACGAGCCGAGCTTGTTCACGGTCGGACTCGACGAGATCAACGGCAGGGTCGCGATGAGCGGCGGAAACGCTGCGTCGTAAGGTGGTAGCGGTCGCAGGGTCGCTTCGTAATTCGACAATCCGTCGGCGGCGTCGCTGTTTTGGAAGAAGACGAAATAGCCGAGCGCCGGTGAGTTCAGCGGTCCAGACGAGACGTTCGGGATCTCTACGGGCGTCGCTTCCAGGTCTGGCAGTAGGTATCCACGCCAACTTGCTCGCGTCGGTAGTTGAGTTGGATCCGACCACAACGCGCGCAGCGTGAGGCTCGCAGGAACTGCGGTCCCCGACGGGTCCGTCCCTTGAAGCCCTCCTGGCCATAATATCTTCTCGGTGATCGGATCGACTTGGAGCACGCCGTGTATTCCCCCGCGGAGTGGAATCGGCAGGCAAGCTCCGAGGCACTTGATCGGACCTGTTTTTTGCAGGCTTGCGATCGCAGCCGCGGAGAGCGTGAGCGTCATTCCCGGGTCGCGAAAATTGGTCGACGGCACCTGGATCATCAGTGAAAAAGAAAACGTGGGAGCGGTGACGAGGCACGATCCGGTGGAACACTTGACCTTCCTCGAGGCGTTCGTGGGGTAGATAGCCGCGCAGGTCCCATCGTCTGCGCACGAGTTCAATGTGGCATTGGACACAAGAGGCGCATCAATCGCGCCACATGCCAGGACGAGACCGACCGCGAACATCACTCCCGTGCGATTCATTCGACAGCACCGTCGACTGGGCCGGCGGCGTCAGGGACGCCCGCGTCGGTCGCTGGGCATGCACCAGAGTTCCCATTGGGACGGTAGTACCAGGTGACCTGATCGCCGTCGTTCTGTGCGGGCAGCCCAGTGACGTCGATGAAGTCATAAGCGACGAACAACGTCACATAGTGGCAAAAACGCAGGTCGCCCACTTGATTCGAACTGATCAAGAAGTCGAACGTCCGACGTGGATTCTGTCCCGGATCGATCGCGACTTCACCGGCTGCAACGGGCGGCTCAGGGTTATCGCCGAAGTCGACGTAGGCTCGCCACTTGAGGATTTTGACGGGCTCGGCCTCTACGGCGACGACGAACGAGCCTGCGTTCACGATGTCAGTGATGGGTCGATCGAAGCGCGCAGGTGGTTGCAGTGAGGTGATGTCGATCGATGGACGGCGCGGCGCAGGCACGGGCAACTCCTGCGGAGGTTGCACGAGCACACACGCCGCGACTGCTGCAGCGCCGCTCATCGCGAGTATGGCAAGAAGCGCCCGCATCAGTCAGACCGCGAACTTTCCGCTCGGCATCGAAGCGCGAGGGGGGCCTTCTGGAAGTGGACGAAAGCGCGCGTCCGCATACTCGGGACGCACCGCGAGACGCAGTAAATCGGCCAAAACAGGCCGTGTGCAGAGTTCTTCGAGCGACGACGCACTGAGGTCGCCGTCCGCGATGCCGAGGTCGACTGCAGCCGCGCGTGCTGCAGTCTCGAAGTCTCCGG
>JAYVXK010000083.1:0-8723 GCA_043785265.1 Myxococcales bacterium
AGATCGTGCCCCTCCAGATATTCCATCACGATGAACGGCATGCCGTCTTCTCTCACGCCGTGATCGAGTGTCTGCACGACATGCGGACTCTTCACTTGCGAGGCTGCTGCTGCTTCGCGCTTGAACCGCGCGACAGCGTCCGCGCTCTTGGCGAGATCCTCCGAAATGAATTTGACGACGACCTGCGTGTGCAGCGCGAGGTGTTCCGCGAGCCAAACAGCCCCCATTCCGCCAGCGCCCAGTGGACGCGTCAGCCGGATGTTGCTGGTTACGAGCTGTCCTTCGCACGGCTCCGCCACGCGTACCTCCAACTCATAGAATGCGCGCCCCTCGCGTCGAGAGCAACACTCGTGCACCTGCTCGCGGCTCGGCTATAGTTGAAGGCTATGGGGCTTAGAATGTGGATCCCGCTGCTTGCGATGCTCGCAGCGTGTGGTGGCTCCGGATCCGCGAGCAGTTCATCACCCGTCGATGCCGGCGACAATGGACGACCCGACGCAAAGCCGTTCGCCGCAGACGCTGCGGGTTTACTGAATGCGCTCTATGCCGTGCACGCGGGCCCCGCAGATTTGCCAGCGTTTCGCTTGTGCCTCCAACCTGCGTTCAAACCGTTGCCCAGCGACCCGTCGCATCCCATGGCTCTCGCCAATTATCCTGGAGTCGGTGTCGGCAGCATGGCTCCGCTTGGCGCGGTCATGGGCAATCATCATGTCATCTTGTATTCCGCGCTTGGGATTGCTGACTCGTCCTCGGCGAGCAACGCTGACTGCCAAAGCATCGCCAATGACAAAGTGCTGATTGGAGAAGATCTCGGCAACATCACGATTGGCGGCGGAATGCAGATGTTGGTGGTCCACGGCCCGTCCTCTGCGCGCAAGCTCACGCTCGTGACAGCCGACCCAGCACCCCTCGATGGGCAGTCACCCATTCACCTGCAAGTGGGTCACTTCTCCCAAAAGCTCGCCGCTGCGACGATTACCGCTAAATTCGGGACGAAAGGCAGTGCAAACACTTCGCTCGGAACCGCCTCGTTTGGCGCACTCGTGCCGGCGTCCGTCGTCGCATCGGGCTTTCCAATCGATCCAGTTTCGGCCGACTTCGACAACTACGGCCTCGAGGTCGGTGGCGTGTTTTGGTCTCTCGCAGACATTCAGCGGGCGACGGATCCTACGACGACCCCAGGAGCTTTGTTTGGCGGGCGACTCAACGCCTATGCGCTGCTACTCGTGGACGACATCGGCAAGAGCACACAACACTTCATCGCGGTGCCGCTCCGCCCATGAAAAACGCCGCGCTCTTCGTTCTCTCGTCGCTGGGCGCGTTCGCGTGCTCAGCACCGTGGCCTGAGTCAACACCGAGCGAAGCCGACGCTGGAGTGGATGCGAGGGATCTCGGACCTGAAGACGCGAGTCCTGACGGGTTTGGACCCAAGATCCCAATCGCGACGGTCTACGCAGTGCATGCGGCGCCTGATTTGGCGGCGTTTCGTGTGTGTCTCGATCCAGGGCTGCACCCGTTACCCAGCGACCCTCTGCGCCCGATGCCGCTCTCGAATTATCCGGGTGTGAGTGTGGGAGGCGCGGCGTCCTTGGGAAGGTTCAGCGGTCTTCACCACGTGAAGATCTACCCCGCGCTGCAGATCGCAGACTCTTCGACCGATCACGACGCGACCTGCGGTGCCATGCAGGTCGTGCAAGGGGAAGATCTCGGCGACGTCACGTTCGACGGCGGAATCGATTTGCTCGTCGTGCGAACTGGAGCCAACAACAAGCACGTCGTCAGCCTGGTGTCGGCAGACTCCACCGAGGTGCTGGGTCTCTCATTGCGACTGCAGCTTGGAGACTTTTCGGACGCTGTCCCCACCACGCTCGCGGCGACGTTTGGCAAACAATCCGCGGCGGGCCAAGCGCTGGGACCCGCCAAATTCGGGGCGTTGGCGCCAATCGTGACCACGAGTCTGCAGTCGGCTTCGGCGCAAGACGTCGATGACTACGGCGTCAATGTCGGTACGTCGTTCTATTCGCTCGCCAACATCCTGAGGGGGACGGATCCCACTCTGGCACCGACCGAGTTTTTCAGCGGACGACAAAACGGCTACGCGATCTTGCTCGTAGGAGACGCGACCAAAGACGGCGGTGCTGGCGAGCACTTCGTGGCCATCCGACTCGCGCGCTAAAGCAAATCCACCGTACTTGCTCGGCGGGTCTTGCCCTTCCTGAGCGCTCATGCGATCCATCGACATCATGCGAAGGCTCACCATCAGCGCGCACGCGTGCACCGAAACACTCTCCTTGCTCATCGCCATGGCTTGGGCCGACGGCAAACTCGACGACCGCGAAAAAGCCGGCGTGCGAGCGGCAGCCGAGGTGCTCAATCTCAGCAAAGAGTTTCGCGACAGGCTCGAGAAGTCTCTCGAGAAGGCCATGCCGCTCGATCAAATCCTTTTGGACCAACTCTCGCCGCGCGACAAAGCCTTCGCCTATGTTGCCGCGACTTGGATGAGCGGCGTGGACGATGACGTCGACGCCAAAGAGAAGCTCGTCCTGGACATGGTGGCCAACCGCTTTGGCTTCGGCGCAGAGCGTCGCGCCGAGCTCGAAGCGATCGCCAAAGAACTCGGAAAAAAGGGCGACAAACGCGCTTGGGGCGACGAGATCGTCAAACTCTTCAAAGCCATCCCGCCGCGTCTCGAAGAGAGCGGGCCCGGAGATTTCGAAGTCACGTTCGAGTAATCAGCTCGCGTGTTTTTCGATCATCTTAGCGAGGCGGGGAATCGCCGCTTCGACGTTCTTCTTCGCGCTGCCGCGTAGTTTGTCGTAGGTGCCTTTGACTACGCTGCTCTTGCTGCGGGCCGCCTTTGCATCCGTGATGGTCAGCAGTGCGTCGGCGACACGACTGCTGTTGGCGCTGAAGTGTTCGGGTATCGGCTTGTTCGCGGCTTTGGCTTCTTCATAGATCGGCTCGAGTGCCTTCGCGAAGTCGGGCAAGAGATCGGCCACCGCTTGTTTCACGAAGCCAGGTTTCACGCCCTTGATGGCACCAAAACCAGCCTTGATCGCCAACCCAGACAAACCGCCTTTGTCGCCGACCTCGGCGTCGATGATCGCCATGCAGTCGTCGATGACGGCGGCCTTTTTGTCGGGGGCGTTCAGAGCATCAGAGAGCGAGGACATGTTGCGTGCCTCTAGCACATTTATATCGAACGCAGAAAACAGGGAGATTTGCGTTGCGTCGCGGGTCCGATTGCCTAAAACGGCTCGCTCCCTCGTCCAAGCATCAAAGGCCCGAACATGAGGTATCGTCCGACCATGCGCTCTTCATCGACACTGGCTCTTGCGTTCGCGATTCTCATCACTGCTTGCCAGTTCGAAGCGCACATCGGTGGCGCGGGCAATCCGCAGACGCCCGTGGCCAACAACGCACCCGATCCCGCGCCGACCCCCGCGCCCACGCCCGGTGGAACGACTCCGACCAATCCGACCAATCCGCCAGACGGACGCGGTACGGTGAATCCGCTCGCGGGCGTGAAAGTGGGGGCTCCGAATCCCGCACCGCCGTTCGATCCGCGCGTTCGACCGCAGGTTGTCGTCTCGGGTCTCGGTGGAGCCATTCCACTCGTCCCCAACACGACGGACTTTGGCAGCGCAAAACCAGAGACGGATTCGCTGGTGGGTCTCGTCTACTATCTGCCTGGACCCGCTGACAGGCTGCCCGATTTCAGCACCATTCAGCCAACCTACAAGTTGTTCAGTCGCATGTTCTCCGTGGGACCCCAGTCGTTTGTGGGTTTCAACTCGCCCAACGGCGCACCACGCAACGCCAACTTCGCCGTGCACTACGAGGGCGCGTTCAACGTGGCGAAGGCGGGCGACTACTCGCTCTACCTCGAGTCCAAAGAGGGCGCTCGCCTCTCCGTCGACGGTAAAGTCGTCATCGACAACGACGGCGTGCATGGCCGCACTTACAAAAATGCGAACCTGTCGTGGACGGACGGCGCGCACAAGATCGCGGTCGACTACTTCGCGGGTACGAGCAACGACGTCGCGCTCGAGCTTTGGGTCTCGCCCAAAGGGGCCGCTGACAGCGCAAAAGTTTGGTCACCACAAGTCGGATTCTGACGCGAGAGTCGCGAGCCGTGGCGACATGAGTGAGGGTCGATCCAGGGAATCGCGATCCAATGGAAGTGGCCGAACTCCCGCTCAATCGACGTGTTTTGTCGCGTGAAACGCCCATGATTGGCGACGGCACGCTCATCGCACTGATCGCGAGCATGGTCAAAGTCATCGCCGTATCAGTCCTCGCACTCGCCGCCGTTGCATGCAGCGCCGCGCCGCAAGACTCCGCCGAGACTGTCTCGCCTGCTGACACTCAGAGCGAAGGTCTACGTCTCGGGATGGTGCAAGCTCTCAAGGACGCGCATGCCGCGGGAGTGCCCTGCAACTACAACCTCGTGATCGCAGGTGCCATCGCTGCTGCTGAGTCTGGTCTCGACACCAACTCGCAGGGACACAATGGTCCAACATCGGGCTGCTCGGGCGGCAGCGTCGACCGCGGTCTCTGGCAGATCAACAACTGCTACCACCCCGAGTACTCGACTTCGTGCGTGTTCGACGGCGCGTGCAACGCCACAGCGATGGTCGCGATTTCGAGCCACGGCACCAACTGGAATCCGTGGTCGACGTACCACAACGGCGCATACAAGAATCACCTCGCAGAAGCGCAATTGGCCTACAAATACGTGTGCGGTGGTGGCGGCGGCGGTGGTGGCGGTGGCGGCGGCGCCGCAGATGCTGGCTGCTTCTCCAACACGTTGCGCCGTGGCATGCCAGACAACGCGTGCGTCGAGAGCAAATTCGACGGACGTTGGTACCAATGCAAGGACGGCTTTTGGGCCAACCGCTGGAGTGATCCGGAAGCATGCGCGGGCACCTATCCGCTGTGACCACTTCGCGCTAAGTACCGCTGCCCTCGTGGTCGTCGCGAGGGCACGCAATGATCACTCGAGACCCTCAAGCACTCACTGCCAGTATCGAAGACGCGGTCGGCGCGCTGACGCTCGATCCGGAGCCAAGCGTTGCGTCGACGGACGTGCTGCCGCCTATCCTTCCCCCAGAAGGTGTACGTGCGTGCAAAGCAGACGAGATCGCCAAAGCGATTTCGAGTGGCGGGCGGGTCGATGTGTCGGGCGTACGTGGGTGCGCTGCGAGCGCGGTCGTGGCTGCGATCGCAGCGAGCTCGAAAAAAAGCGTCGTGTTGGTGGTCACCGATCTCGATGCGGCACGCCGCGCTGCTGACGAACTAGGCTTTTTTCTGCGGGCGCGTGTCGATGAGGCCGAAGAGACCGGCGAGGGCGACGTACTCGTGTTGTCTGCGAACGACACGTCACCCTATGCAGACGTCAACACGGATCGACGCGCTGCGATGGGTCGCATGGCCACACTCAGTCATCTTGCGGCGCGTCGCCCGTGGCGTGTGCTCGTCGTGCCCGTGATTGGTCTGTCGCGCAAAGTCGTGCCTCGCTCGGTGCTCACCGAGCACACGTATCGCATCGTCGCCGAAGAGGAGTTCGATCGCGATCGCGTCTGTGCGCGTCTCACAGAAGCAGGATACCTCCGCGTGCCGGTGGTCGAGGATCCTGGCAGTTTCGCGGTGCGCGGTGCGCTCTTCGACGTATGGCCGCCCAACCTGGAGAAGCCAGTTCGCGTGGAGTTGTATGGCGACTTGGTCTTGTCGATCAAGCCGTTCGATCCGTACGAGCAGAAGACCATCAAAGACCAAACGCTCGCGCAAATCGCTCTGCCACCTGCGCGCGAGGCGATCCTCACGCGACAGAACGTGTCGCTCGCCAAGGACCGCATCGAGCAAATCGCCGACACGATCGATCTTCCCACAATGCGCACTCGCGCGTTGATCGACGACGTCACGACGGGTCGGTCGTTTTTCGGAGCCGACGGCTTCTTGCCTGCATACTACACGGAATTGGAGGCGCTTTTCTCGTACTTGCGTGAAGGGGAGGTGGTTTTTGCGTTGGACGATCCACCGTCTCTTTCGCGCGCGCTTCAGGAGGAGTTGGAGCGTTCGACACGCGACCATGCAGAGCGATCACGTGAGGTGAGCTTTCTGCCGAGTTCGTTTTATCTCGATGAGGCGACCATCGCCGAACGCATTGCTCGAGCGCCGCATGTCGTCTTGCATCGAACGTCGACGATGGGTGATCCGGGCGCAGGCATCGCTCGATTCGAGACGGTTCGACCCGAAGACGCACTCGATGTCGGCGCGCGCGATCACGAGGACCTCTCGCGCGCGGTGAAAGCATCTCGTGCAACCAAAGGCAAAGAAGGCACGCTCGCGCCGCTCGTTCGTCGCATCGCGCATTGGCGAATGCACGGACTACGCGTGATCGTCGCCGCGCGCGCCGAGACGCAAGCGGAGCGACTCACGGGTCTGCTGCGCCATCAGGGTGTTGCGTGTCGCGCGCGTTTGGGTGTGGTCGCTTGGCAGAGCCTCATGTCTGCGGACGCTGACGACGTTCAGGTCGTCACGGGATCGCTGTCGCGCGGCGTGGTGCTACCCGCAGACGGTTTTGCGCTCGTCGCAGAAGAAGAAGTCTTCGGCGCGCGCACGCATCGTCGGCAAAAGAGAGACAAGAGCGCGGCGCGTCCCTTCCTCGAGGACTTGCGCAATCTCGCGGTGGGCGACTTCGTCGTGCACGTCGACCACGGCATCGGTCGCTATCACGGGCTCGTCCACAAAGACGTCGGCGGTCTCACCGTGGACTTGCTCGTCGTGGAGTATGCCTCAGGCGACAAGCTCTATCTGCCAGTCTATCGCCTCAATCAAATCCAAAAGTACGCAGGCGGAGAAGCCGCTTCTCCGAAGATGGATCGCCTCGGGGGGTCCACTTTCTCGAAGACAAAGGCACGCGCACGCAAAGATGTGCGAAAGATGGCCGACGAACTACTGCGTTTGTATGCCGAGCGACAAGCCCAGTCGCGCCCCTCGTTGGGTGCGATCGATGACGAGTATCGCGCGTTCGAGGCGACCTTCCCGTTCGACGAAACTCCCGACCAAGCGCGAGCGATCGACGACGTGAACTCCGACCTCGACAAAGAGCGACCCATGGATCGCCTCGTGTGCGGCGACGTTGGCTTTGGCAAGACCGAGGTGGCCATTCGCGCTGCGTTTCGTGTGGCGATGGCGGGCAAGCAAGTCGCGCTGTTGTGTCCGACGACCGTGCTCGCGCAGCAACACTACCGCACGATCGAAGCGCGCCTCCGCGACTACCCCATCACGGTGCGCGCGATGAGCCGTTTTCAGGGCGAAAAAGAGCAGAAGGAAACGATGCTCGCCCTCAAAGAAGGCAAGGTCGAGATCGTCATCGGCACGCACCGACTTCTCTCGAAGGACATCCACTTCAAAGATCTCGGACTGCTCATCGTCGACGAAGAGCAGCGCTTTGGCGTGACCCACAAAGAGCGCATCAAACAGATGCGTACTCAAGTCGACGTGTTGACACTCACGGCGACGCCCATCCCGCGCACGCTGCAAATGGCCGTCGGAGGCTTGCGCGATTTGTCGCTCATCACGACACCACCGACAGACCGCAGAGCCGTGCGCACCATCGTCACGCGCATGGATGATCAAGTGCTGCGCGACGCTGTCACCCGTGAGATGTCGCGCGGCGGGCAAGTCTTCTATGTGTACAACCGCGTCGACGGCATCTACGAAAAGGCGCAACGACTGCAGCAACTCGTGCCTGAGGCGCGCATCGCGGTGGGTCACGGGCAGATGACCCGCGCAGCAAAAGAGGGAGAGAGCGGCGCCCTCGAAAAGACCATGCTGGACTTCGTGGAGGGTCGTTACGACGTGCTCGTCGCCACGGCGATCATCGAGAGCGGCCTCGACATCCCCCGCGCGAACACCATGCTCATCGATCGCGCAGACATGTTTGGGCTGGCGCAGCTCTACCAATTGCGTGGACGCGTCGGCCGATCGAAAGAGCGCGCGTACTGCTACTTGATCGTCCCGCCCATGGACGCCATGACCGACGAAGCGCGCGCGAGGATCGAAGCACTCGAACGACACACCGAACTCGGCAGCGGCTTTCATATCGCGTCGCTCGACCTCGAATTGCGCGGAGGCGGCGATTTGCTGGGCGCAGAGCAATCGGGCGCTGTTGCCAGTGTTGGCTTCGATCTGTTTTGTCAGATGCTCGAAGACGCTGCGACCGAGATGCGCGGACAAGAAGTGGTGCACGAGGTCGACACCGAGTTGTCGTTCGACGTGTCTGCTCTCTTGCCCGAAGACTACGTGAGCGACGTGGGCGTGCGCCTCTCGCTCTACAAACGTCTCGCGAGCGCGGTAGACGAGTCGCACGTCGCAGAGATGGCCGAAGAGATGGAAAATCGCTTTGGCCCGCCACCAGAAGATGCGCGTCGCCTCGTGCAACTCATGACACTCAAGACCGAGTTGCGACGCCTGCGCGTGCTGGGATGCGAGTCGAACGCAAAGACGGTGACGTTGCATTTGCGCGAAGACACCCCGCTCGATCCCAAGAAGGTGATGGATCTGGTGCGTGCGCCGCGGAGCCCGTATCGCCTGTCACCCGACATGCGCTTGTCTCGTCGCTTCGACGATTCACGCACGAATGACGCCCGAGCCGAGCAGCGCAACGGCCTCTCCAACTGCGAGGCTGTGCTCAGTGAGCTGGCCAAGTGCCTAAA
>JAYVXK010000084.1:0-8720 GCA_043785265.1 Myxococcales bacterium
CCGCGACGATGGTCCCGTCTTCTTTGGCAACGAGCGCACCGTATCGACACTTCTCGAACAAGAGGCCCTCAGACTGGCCTTTTTTGGGCTCTTCGAAGCGAACACGCTTTCCTTCGACGAGTGTCGCAAAGACGCGGGCTTCGCCCGACAATTCGTGGAGCGGCGACTCCAATTCGCATCCAGTCGTCTCGACGTTCCCTCGTTGCGTGCGTTTTACGAAGCCCGCCTCCAAAAACACGTCGCACTCCACGTCGTTTGAAAAGACCACGACGCCGCGCATGGGCGAGCCGACGACAGTCACGATCGCTCCCGCCAAGCCGTCAGTCGATCCGCGACCGCCGAGTCTTTGGCGTGCACGTTCGATCGTGGGAGTACCCATCACGGTGCCCTTGAGGTCGAGCGGTAGACCGATTCGGCGTGCCATCGCGACCGCAGTTTGCCGCGCCCGACGCAAGAACGCTACACTCATGCGCATGTGCGGGCGCGCGACACTCACTGTCTCGCCTGAAGATCTCGAAGAAGCATTTGGTCTCGACGAGCGTCCGACTCTGATTGCGCGTTACAACATCGCGCCGTCGCAAGAGCTGGCGGCGCTCAAACATGCGAAGCATCGGCGCGTAGAGATGGTGCGCTGGGGTCTGCAGTTGCCCAACGACCCGCGAGCTCACGTGAACGTGCGAAGCGAGCAAGTGGCGACAAATACGATGTACCGTGAGTCGTTCGCGTCGCGACGCTGCGTCTGTCTCGTCGACGGTTTCTACGAGTGGGCTCGCGGTGCGGACAAGAAAACTCCGTATTGGATTCATCGCGAAGACCACCGTCCGTTTGCGCTCGCGGCGATCTGGCATGCGACCGATCGCGAGACGTGCGCCATTCTCACGACCCGCGCAGTAGGTGCGATCAGCGGGTTGCACGATCGAATGCCGGTGATCATTCCGATCGCTTTGATCGAGATGTACCTCGCGGGCACTCGCGACGAAGCGCACGCGCTCTGTGTGCCCAATGACGATGGTTTGGTCATCCAAGAGGTGAGCACACTCGTGAACCGGCCGGCCAACGAGGGACCTCAGCTACTCGCTCCGCCTGATGCACCGCTCCAACGATCGCTCTTTTGAGTTCAGGGCACGAACGCTTCCGGCGGCTGTTTTCCGCCGTCTTCGAGGAAGCGCCACACGGCTTCGCCCCACACTTCGCCGCCAAGATTCGTCGGATGAATGTCGTCCGTTTGACGTTCGAGTTCGAGATCGCGCGAGTCGAAGAACATGCACGGCGCCACGCCGTCGCGCAGAAGCGGCACGAGCACTCCACGGTCTTGACTCCAAGATGGCGGACCGATCCACACACACGCGCGACCATTCGCAGAGAGCTTTTTTACGAGCGACGCAACGTGCGACATGAGCACTTCGGGATGCGGCCAGCTGACGTTGTTCATCCCGAGATTGAAGAGCACAAGGTCGGGTCGGAAGCGCGCGAGCATCGCTTCGAGATCAGCAGACGCGTCGACACTCACCAGACTGGCGCTCGTCCACGAGCGCGAATAAAAATGAATGTGATGCTCGGTGAAGCGACGATCGAGGCTTTTTTGTAGGCCTCCAAGAAACCCGACAGTGGAGTCACCCACCTGCAACACCGTACGCGCATCGAGTAACGACGGACTCTCGCGCGCGGTGGTTGCCGCAGATGGCATCGCCATCGTCGAAACTGGCGGAGACTCTGATTGCGCGGAGACGAGCGCGGGAGTCGGCAACACGGGGTCGTGCACGACGACGGAATCGATCATCGACGCGTCTTGACTGCACGCGAAGATTGGAATGACGAGCCATCTGTGGACCGAGAGACGCATCACTGATCGAATACGTGATGAGCATCGTCGTGGCCAAACTTGCGAGCACGATTGGGCCACGCGTGCGGATCTCGTGTGCTAGCTTGCATTCTCGCACCAGGAGTCCGTATGTACAGCCATCGAAAGCACAACGTCGCCGCGGCACGTTTTCAAGAGCGACGCAAGCGCGAGGACGAAGCTCCCCGGCTGAGCGCAGAAGCCCCTGATTTGCTGAGTTTGAAGCTACAAGTCGAAGAGCGGTCCGCGGACATCCCGCTGGAGCCCGCGCACATCCGCCGGGTCATCATCGACCGTGCGCCCGCGCTATTTCTAGTCCCATGCGGCGACTCACGCTGCATCGACGGTGGCCACGACATCACTCGCGCAGTCATGCAAGCGCTGCGCGGCCATCAAACGACCTTCGCTGACTCCGACGCCTGTTCGGGATCCACTGGAACGAGCCCGTGCACGCGGGTCCTTCATGTGAGCGGCGTTGCCGAGTACCGCTGAGAGACCGGAGCAACCATGTGGATCGAGAAGCACTACCTTCGCCCAACAAGAGCGTGCACGTGACCGTCGCTGAACGTCGAAAGACCCTCGTGAGCAAAGAGGCGCTCGACGTCGGACAGCGATGGGTGGAGTCTCTGCGTGACGAACTCAAGCGTGAAGGACGGCCGGTGGAAGGGGGTTGGCCGGGTACGTTGAGCGAGGCGCGCGCAAGAGTAGACGGGGAGATTTCGCGCATGCTAGCGAAGCATCGCTTGGCGCTGTTGAGCAGCGAGGAATTGTCCCTCGCGTCACGCGCCGCCTATGATCACGCGCGCCGTACATGGCTCGCGCTTCCGGAGAGGTGGTAAGTGGGTAACCCGTCAGTCAACAAACGTCAGAAAGAGCGCGAACGTAAGGATCGCCAGCGCGACAAAGATGCGAAGCGCAAAGAGCGTCGAGACGACAAAGCGGCCAATCCGGTCGATCGCGCAGCAGGCGTCGATCCCGACATCGCCGGCATCGTTCCCGGTCCGCAGCCGATTCCCGAGGAGTGATCAGCTCGCACGCTTGAGCGCCTCTCGCCAAGCGCCGCTGAACACGAACCGCGGGAAGGTCACGAGTTGCTCTGCAAAGATGCGCGTGATCGCGTCAATGGGTCCGTCAAACGGGATGGCCGCGGTAGCTTCGCGTTTGTGCCCAATGCCTTGAAGCGCAAATGCCATGACCATGCTCATCAAGCACTCCGCGGCAGACACCCAGTGCAAGATCGCGATCGCAAACAACAGTGAAATCAGGCTGGCGATGAAACTAGGCACTGCGACGATGTGAATCCACAGGTTGACTTTGGACGTGTGAAAAGTCGGGTAGCCAGCCCACTGCCATTGCAACAAGCGGTCGCGCACGCGTCACCTCACGGTTTGATGAACTTCAGGACGAAGCGATCGCTCGTACCACGCCGCGCACCAGCCTTGCGCGGTGAAGGGTTCCAGTCGCGCTTGTCATTCGGTTCGCGCAAGAACGAGGCTTCGCTCTCGAGAGTGAAGCCTGCTTTGCTGACGTCCGCGATCACTTCACGTTCTTCGATGCGATGAAGCGTGTCGACTTGCGTGGCGCCAGCTCCGTCTGCTGCAGAGTGATCGACCACGCCAAACACCCCTCCGTGTTTGAGCGCCGCAAAGATCGCCGCGTCCATCTTCACGCGGTCGACTTTTTGCCAATAGGTGTCGTGATAGAAGAGCACCATCAGCACGACGTCGAGGTTTTGCGCGTCGCTCGGCAGCGGATCGTCCAACTCGCGCTCCACCCGCGTCACGACCTTGTTTGGCGGCGTCGCAAGACGGGCTGTCCACGCATCGTTGGCAAACCCCAACACGAACTTGTTGTTCTGCGAATACACCTTGCCCGCGCTGCCTACCGCCCGCGCGAGCAGCTCGGTCGTGTAACCGTTGCCAGCTGCGAGATCAGCGACCTGCATGTTCGGCGCGATGCCAAAGAACGCCAGCATCTGGCCAGGATGCCGCCCACCGTCCAGTGCACGATCGTCTGCCGCTCGATCGGGAGCATCGACAATCGCCTGTAACGCGGGAGACACAGCAACCTGATCGACGACGTGAGTCGCGGCAGACGGCGCTTGCACGACAGATGGCGCGCCACATGCTGCCAAAAACAACCCTGCGATGAGCTTTTTCACGAGAGCATGAGATGCTCAACCGAACGACGTCGTAGCGCAATGATCCGATGAAAAAGAAACTCAAAACCAAACAGTCAACGACTCTCGTCCAGTGTCCATTTTGCGGCGAGGCAGAGGACATTCAAGTGGATGCAGGTGGCGGCGAGCATCAGACGTACACAGAGGACTGTCCCGTGTGCTGCAGGCCTCGAGTGGTTCATGTCTCGCCTGGCGAGTTCCCTGGTGAGCTGCAGGTCTGGCTCGAACGCGAGGAGTGATTCCAGTAGGCGCAGAGGGATTCGAACCCACGACTTCCACCGTGTGAAGGTGGCACTCT
The DNA here is from genome assembly GCA_043785265.1 of Myxococcales bacterium. GTDB lineage: Bacteria > Myxococcota_A > Polyangia > Polyangiales > Polyangiaceae > JANYHY01. The sequence goes on from JAYVXK010000084.1 coordinate 4,318, forward strand.
ACCGCTGAGTTATGCGCCTTTGTGATTCCTGAAGAGGCGGACGTAGCGCACGAACGCAAACTGCGCAACGCACGCGCTCGACTACGCTTTGATGACTTCGCTCGATGCTTGATCAGGCACGGACGCAACAACACCGCCGCGCCTGCCCAGAGACAACGTGCCGAAGAAGATTCCGAGCGTGAGAACCAGCACCACCACTTGGCCCAGGAAGGCGCCCGAACAACTCGCGACGGCGAGGGGAGTGATGGCAGCAGCGAGATAGAAGGGGGTGAGCCTCATGAGTCCTCTTTTTTCTGGGGAAGCGCAGGTTCAACTGCCAATTCCGAACCATACGCGCCCTACATGTAAGATAAGCTACGACACCCTCTAGGTACGGTAAACTTTCTAGCGACTGCGAAGGACCTTATGCAAGTGAAACCGTCTTTCGCTCACAGTAAGGTGGCATATGGTAGTCCAAGAGTTGGGCCATCGAACTACGTGAGTGGTTGGTGCCAAACCACTCGGAATTCCTGCAGTCTGCAACTATCTCAGCCGTTGGGTCCGTGTTCGCTCACCCACAGGCCGTGTAAGGGTTGCCCCGATCCACCTCGAACGTCTATCGTGGCCTCGTGACTCCGGGGCGATACCCGGCCGCGATGGCACTTGCGATGTCGACGGCCTGCACAACGGTCGATCCGGGGCCGAATTTCGTCATCCCCGAGGAGACATTCAACGCGGACTTCTACTTCTGCCACGTAGAGCCGGAAGTCATCTACGCGAAGAAGTGCGGCGACGAGACTGCAGGGTCGTGTCACTTCAACTCGTCTGCGGTCCCAGGGATGGCGCTCATCAATCATCCGGTCGTCGATTGTGGCGGCGGGGACAAGCCAGTGAACGCAAGTGATGTGGCGGTCGGGACTGGCGCGCGCGCGAACTTCACGTCCGTGTCGCTCGAAATGTCGCGCGACTATCAGACTGCGCCTTTCTATGTGCGACCGCTCTGCGCACAGGATGGCTCGTGCCCAAGCAAGGAAGGCCATTCGCATCCGCGCGGCTTGTTCTCGACGAGCGACCCCGCGGTCAGTGTGATCAAGGCTTGGGCGCAAAAGCCATGAGACGCACAATCGCCCTTGTTTTGGCTGGGCTCGCGTCATTCGCGACGATGTTCGGTGCGCCGTGTGCGGCGAGCGCTGAAGAAGCCAAAGCAGCAGATGTGCAAGCGTTCGCGCGTGTCGTCGTGGACGCGGCTGATCTCCGCACGGGGCCAGGCGTTTCGTTTCGTGTGATCTACACGGCGGATCGCGGAGAGACGCTCGCGCTCGACGGCCGACCAGGCGGCGGGTTTTGGTTAGCCGTGCTCCTGCCCGATGGGCGACGTGCGTTCGCCATGGGCGAACAAGTGGAGCCTTTTGCGGTCACGCCCGGATCAGACGGTGCGCCTTCGCGACCCGGTGTGTTTGCGCCACCGCCTCTCGAGGGGTCGCATGGTGGCTTCGCGATGCTCGGCGGCATGCTCAACATTCCCATCAAAGATGGCTCGCTCAGGCAGTTCGGTTATGTCGAGATTCGCCCTCAAATCGTGCTCGACAAGACCATCAGCCTCGAAGCCTTCTTGGGCGATGGGCTCACAGCTGATGGCGCGCAAATTTTCTACGGGGGTGGCGCCACCGTCCATATTTTCCCGCGATGGGTCATCTGCCCGTTCGTCGGCATCGCGGCGGGTGGCCTCTCGATCTTTCCCAACTCGGACAGCTTCGTACTCAAGCGCGAAGATCTTTTTCTTGCGCGCGCAGGCGGTGGTTTCTTGATGGCGCTGCGCAATCGCATTCTCGTGCGCATCGAAGCGACGAACATGACTCTCTTCACCGCGGACACCTACAAGAACGCGCAGACCGTCGCTGGCGGTCTCGGCGTCTACTTCTGAGGGCATGATGCGAATCCTCCTGATTTTAGCCGCTTTGATGGTCTCGAGTTGCGTGACGGTCAAGCCGCAAGAGCGCGCGGTGCTCGCTGATCCGATCATGCAATTCGAAGGCGACCCACATCAGAGCGCGCAGTTGCGTCACGCGATCGACAACCGTGAGGGTTCGTTTGGTGGCTCGGGTGTGGCGGGCGGAGGCTGCGGGTGCAACTGATCGTTCCCGGTCGCTACGTCGGCTTGATGTTGTTCGCCGCGGCGATTGTCTTCAGCGCAGAGGCACGCGCGCAGGTCGTCGACTTCGACACGACTCACACGATTTATTACGAAGCACCGATTCGCACGAACATGTTCGTCTACTCGCCTGGCGTGAACCTCGCCGCGCACCCGTGGGAGTTTTTGGATGTGCACGGTGGCTGGGAGGCAGACGTCGTCAGCGGCGCGAGTGTCGCGACGAAGTCCGGGGCCTCGTACAAGGCCACGCACCCCGCGGCAGATGTGATCAGCGTCGCGAGCGTGCGAGACTTGCGCAACGTCGGAAAGGGCGGTTTTACGCTCAAAAAGGACGCTGTTTCGTTCGACACGGGGTACACCTATTCGACCGAGCACGACTACCGATCGCACAGCGTCAACGCGACAGCGCGCACTGAGTTGTTCGAGCACAACACCCAGCTGCAGATCGACTGGTCGCACAATTGGGACAGCGTCTGCAATCGCGTGCAGGGTCCCAACGCCAAGTTCGAGCGCGCGATCGCCCTCGAGGATTCTTCGGGCTGCTTCGTTTCGTCGAACGCGTTTCGCACGACCGCGCCGATCTCGATCGACAGTTTTCAAGGCGGTTGGTCGCAAGCGTGGACACCCACCTTCCAAACTCAATTGCTGTATACCGCACAGATTCTGAACGGGTTTCAAGCCGATCCGTACCGCAGTGTGCAGATCGGGCAGGGCATCAAAGCGCAGGAGCACGTTCCGCAAAATCGCACGCGCCATGCGGCGACCGCGCGCCTCAACTTTTTTCTTCGTCCACTCAAGGCCGCGCTTCGGTTGACCGCGCGCGGCTACTGGGACACCTGGGCCATGGCGAGCGTCACCGGCGAAGTCGAGTTCGAGAAGTACCTCACCGACTCATGGCGCGCGTCTTTGCATTTTCGATATTACAAACAGAGCGGCGCGGTTTTTTGGAGCGACGACTACACGGGTGGAGATCCGCCGCTTGGCCCCAAAGGCGCGTATTGGACTGGCGACCGCGAGCTCTCACCGTTTTCGAGCTACATGGGCGGACTCCGGACGACGTACACGATCACCCCACAAAAAGGGCGAATCATCGGCTTGATGACCAGCATGAAGATCGGCGCGTACTTCGAGATGATCCAGTTCGACTACGACGAGTACACACTCGGCGGTCAAACGATCACTGGCGGCCGCGCGTACGTCGGCGGTCTCGCGCTTTCGGCCGCGTTCTAGTTCAGGGACACGAGACCGTGCTCGCGCATGCGTCGAGCTTGTCGAACAGCTTGGCGCCATTGGGCCATTGAGCGCGACACTTCTTGAAACATGGCGCCGTGGGATTGCACGACTGACCGTCGATGCATTGATAGATGAGCGCGAGACACTCGTCGCTTTGTCCGCACGCCGTGAGTTGCGCGCAACATGCTTTTCGAGTGGCATCCACGCACGATGCTGGATCGGGCACGATTCCGCCGCAAATCGCGGGTGTTTCGGAGCACTCGGTGGCGCACGAGTTCTGCAAACAGACCTTCTGCCCTGAGCATGTCCACGTGCCAGGTGATTGACCACAAAGAGCCGCGTTGATGCAGCACTTGTTGTCTTGGCAACTCTGACATGCGGGCGATGTTTGGACCGACGACCCAGAGCACACAGGCGCGCTGTCGGCGACGTCTGCGGTGTTGGCCCCGTCTGCGATGGCGTCGTCGACCGACGCATCGTGCGAGTTGACGACGACCGTCGTGCTGCTGCACGCGACGAGCGAGACACAAAATAACGGCCAACATCGCATCATGTTTCTTCGCCCCCAGTGCCTTTCAATCCGTGCTTCTTCGCCATGTCGAAGAGGTGCTTGCGATCCATTCGCGCTTCTCGCGCGGCGGCGCTCACGTTGCCCGCATGCCGAGAAAGCAGCCACTTTACGTATCGCGTCTCGAACTCGGCGTCGAACTTGGAGCGCGTCTCGCGGTAGCTCTTGCTCGCGTCGAACACGAACGTGCCATTGTCTCCGGCTGGCCCAGAGGGCAGCATCACGTTGCCGATTTCGGTTTTGCCTGTTGCTCGCGTCATGAAGATCGCGCGCTCCAGAACGTTGCGCAGTTCGCGCACGTTGCCTGGCCAATCGTGCGCCACGAGCGACTGCATCGTGTCGGACGGGACGCTCAACGGCGGTCCTCCGGCAGCGGCCGATACGAGGATGTGCTCGACGAGAGCAGGGATGTCTTCTCGTCGCGCGCGCAACGGCGGAACTGTGATGGGAACGACCGCCAGCCTGAAATAG
>JAYVXK010000085.1:0-2640 GCA_043785265.1 Myxococcales bacterium
TGGCACCGCTGATTGGTTTTGCGGTTGCCGGGCCGCTACTCCCGCTGCCGCCAAAAATTTGCGCCTCCGTCGCGGCGGTCGCCATGGGAGGCGGTGCGCCTGCGGGCGCAGAGGCATTGGAAAGGCGAGTCGTGTCGTCCAAGTCGCTTTTGTCTTTGGCGAGCGCAGAATTTCCGAGTTTGCCATCAAGCAACAGGTCATCGACACCATTGGTGCCGGCAGCTTTTTGCGCTGGCAAATCCAGTGATTGATTTTGAGAGCGGAGTTCGTTTTTTTCTTCGGTGCCGTGCGCACCAAACGCCGCCTTTGGATCGAGCGGACTCGTCGTGGGGCTGGCTGATGGGGCGAGAGTCACTGGCGCGCCTTCGGCTCGTACTTTCACCGAAGCAGGTGTCATGTCACTCCGCGAACGCATGAAGACGAAGCTCGAGCCGATCGCGAGCAAGAACACCGCGGCCATTGCCGTCTGTGGACGCATCGCCCAGCTGCCCGCCCACGACATGCCTCGCTGCAATCGCGACTTGAACGGCACGACTCGCTGCGCATCTCTCGCTGCAGCGAGAATTTTTTCCTCCATGTCGCTTGGAGGCATCACCATCGGCAAGATCGCAAGCTTGCGAGTCGCGCGCAGACCCGCGAGCAAGCCGTTGCACCGCGAGCAGCTGGAAGCATGACGCTTTGCCTCTGCGCTCGTGAGATCATCGAGCTCGTCGTAGAGCTCATCGATCAGGGTGCTTTCGAACTTCTCGCAATCCACGGTGACTTCCTTCTCTCTATTTACGATCGTTTTGCTGAAAGGGCCCACAACAGTCGTTTGGTGACTGCCAACGGCTCACTTGAGGGCGCGTGAGTACTCTTCGTATTCGCTGAGTGCGGCTTGCAGTCGCTCCAGTGCGTAGCGCATGCGGCTTTTTACGGTATTTTCTGGGACGCCAGTGATGTCGGCGATCTCCTTGAATGGCAAGTTGGCGACCTCTCTCATCAAGAACACTTCTCGCTGATCGTCGGGCAGTGTCTCCACCGCTTCGGCGATGCGCACGCGCAGCTCCGTACCCGTTGCTTCGCGTTCGACGTTTGCTTTGGTGTCGGCAGTTTGTTCGCCGAGCGTGGGGCCATCGCCCTCCGAACCCTTGCGTGCTTCGTCCAACGACGGATGCTTCCGCAATGCACGTTTTCTCATCTGGTCGATGCACAGGTTGCGGGTGATCGTGTAGAGCCACGTCGTGAATCGGGCCTCGTGCTTGAAGTCTTGTGCGTTTTGAACCACACGCAAAAAAGCTTCTTGCACCACGTCCTGCGCCACATCTGGTGTGCGCAGTTGGCGCAACGCGAAGTTGTAGAGCGCTGTTTGATGTCGCCGCACGAGCGTCGCGAAAGCGCCGCGATCGCCACGTTGGTAGCGAATCATCAAAGCCTCGTCGGTTGCTTGCGGATCGATCACGTTCCGCACTCATCCACGAGAGACAACGGCACGCAGCGCGTAACACTCTTTGTGTCCTTTCCTTGGAACAATAGACGCACCACTTTGCCTGACGATCTATCGCCCTCCGCAAACTCGCGGATGCGCCGCATGGACTCGCGCTCGACGCTCGAGCCAAGCGCGAGTGTGGACCAGCAACACGGACTCATGGGCTCTCGCGTTGTACGGCGGACAGCGCTGCCGTCTCAACCACCAAACAGAGGAGAAGCAAAATTATGGGGGGAAATGACCCAATCAAGGAGGTTACATAGCGAGGTTGCAAGGTGGTAGGCCCGCAAACTACACTCACCGCGCCCAGCACTGCATTACGCAATGCGTGGTCACCGTCCAATGTGCATCCCGTTGACCCTGGGTCAGGTGATTCGTCACTCGATCCGGCGGTCTCAAGAAGACAGATAAAGGAAGAACTCGATGCGTCAGAACGCCCACCCCTCACGCTCCCTTTTCGTGGCTGCGCTGACGGCGATTGCCATTCCGCTCGTGGTCTCGTTTGCAGGTAACGCACACAGTCAGCCAAAGAAGGATGCGGGCGCTCCCGCAGCTTCGGCCAAAGACGCTGGTGCAACAACGACGACATCGGGGGATGCTTCGACCGCACCAATCGTTGCACCAACTGGGAGTTCGAGTGCGATGCCTGTGTCCGCACCGGTCGCGACGGTCGATTCAGGAATGGATGGAGCGACCTACACTGTCCGTCTCCGAGACCTTGAGGCGCGCGTCGACGAACTCAAAGATCAGATTCGTCGGAGTCACAATCGCCTCGCCATGCTGAGCGACACGATCCTGTCGGGCGGCCTTTCGGGTTCGCGCGCGGAGATCAGTTTCACCAACGAGATGTCGAGCGCGTTTCGGCTCATTAAAGCCATCTTCATCGTCGACGGAGCTCCGCAATACAGTCGCGCAGACGAGACCGGCGCTCTCGCTGATCAACACGACATCCCTGTCTACTCGGGCTCCGTGCCTCCAGGCGATCACACCGTTCAAGCGGTGCTCACGTTCCAAGGCAACGGCTACGGCGTGTTCACTTACTTGCGCGGGTACAAGTTCGAGTCGAAGTCTGCTCACTCGTTCACGGCGGTCGAAGGCAAGACACTCAGCATCACCGCAGTCGCATACGAAAAAGGTGGCGTCACCACGGCCTTGGGGGATCGGCCCACCGT
>JAYVXK010000086.1:0-8712 GCA_043785265.1 Myxococcales bacterium
CAGCGGCGTGAAGTTCGACCAGACGGTGATCGATGCGTTGTGGACTTGCTTTGGCAAGTACGCGCCGTCGAAGACCAACTCGATCCAAGGCACGCAAGCCATCCACGATGCGCTCTTGGCGGTGAAGGATCCGTCGTATGGTCCCAAGGCCGTCGAAAAGATCGGCGCGCTCGTCGTGCTCGACGACGGCACGAGCGCGGCCGGCACCAAGAAGGTCAACGACCAGCTCGAGTTCTGGCAGACGACCTCGATTCAGGTCATCAAAGAGCTCAAATACAAGGGCGCGGCGAAAGCACTCGTCGCGGTCATCTTGACCAAAAACAAACTCGGTCTGGCCGCACTCGCCCAGGCTGCGTTGCTAAAAATGCCGGCCGATGCTGTGCCCCTGCTCGCTGCAGGACTGGCTGGAACCGATCCCGATCTCGCGAAGCTCCAAGCAGATTGGGGTCCAGACAAAGCCTACGTGCCCATCCTGATGAACGTGTTGTCCTACACGTCTCTGCCGGCCGCGCGCGACGCGATCTTCGCAGCCATCCCAGGCATCGACACAGACGCGAACCGAGCAGCGGCAGCGCAGTCGCTCATCTGGTTTCCCACTGACGCGAAGCTACTCGACACGTACAAGGCGCTCTACATGAAGCTTCCTCCCATCGCCGACAAAGGCGATGGCGATACGGGTGCCGAACGCGCGCAGGTTCTACAAGTCGCGGGCGAATTTTATGATCCGACTTTGCTGCCGTGGGCGCTCGGTGAATCGCAGAACGCCAAGGGTGTGAACATGCTGAGCGCGAAGGTGAGTGCGCTCCAGTCGGCAATCAAACTCATGCAACCCGAGCAGAAGAAGCTCGTCGCGAGTGCGTTGGCGAACCTCGAAAGCAGTGGTCTTTCCGTTCAAGAGAAGAAGAACGTCAGCGACAACGTGCACGCTGTGTTCGACTTTGCGGCCTCGGCGCTCGATAAGTGTAACAAAGACACTAAGTGCTACATCGCCATCCTCGACGAGTCGATTCCCTCCACACCCAACGCGAACTGGAAGCCAATCAAAGCAGGCGCGATGTGCGGCATCTTGGGTGATGAGCAGACCAAAAAGGACCTGCTCGCCAAGTTGCCCAATGTAAAAAACCCCGGAGCTCGCCTCGCGGTGACGGTCGCGATCAACCACTTGTCTCCGATGGGCGACGTGGCTGCGGCCGATGCGCTCGACAAGATCGTGCAAGACGACACGGAGAAAAAGGACACTGCGGGTCTCAAAGGCGATGACGCGTTGGTGAAGGTCGCGGCGATGTTGCGTGCTCGCGCTGGCAAGTAGGCGATGCCGCACGCTCGAACATCGTGAGAGGTCGGATGGCGGTAGACCGGTGGCGCGTGCCCGCCGCTTGGGATAGCGTCTTTTCGGCATGATCCGTATCGAGGTCGTCCAAGGCCAAAAGCCGGGCGAAAAGCTCGAATCCAAAGTAGATGCGGTCCGAATAGGCCGAGCGGACAATAACGATCTCGTCCTCAAAGACGTCGTCGTGTCGGGAGAGCACCTGAGCGTTGGGCTCGCGGGCGATCGTTACGTGCTGACCGACCTGCGATCCACCAATGGCACGGCGATATTGCGTGGCGCCGAGCGTATCGCGCTCGATGCCAGCACACCCGCGGTGCTCGAGCCTGGTGACGTGATCGAGCTGGGACAAGGCGCCAGCGCGGTGCGACTCTCGATCATCACGAGCGAAGAGGGTGGCGACGAGTCGCGCGTGGTCGCCATGCGGCGCATCGATGAGATTGAACCAGCGGCGACGAACGTCGAGCAAGACGCTGGGCGTGTCCGCGCCCTGTATCTTGCTCAAAAACGCATTGGCGCCGCAACAGACTTGGCGGAGGTGGTCGACGCGATCGCCGAAGCCGTACTCGAGCTCGTGGCAAAGGCGACGCACGTTTGCATCGTCCTGCGTGACGACGACGAGAAGGCCGCGAGCAGCAACAGCGCCAGCGCGTACGTGCCGGTGCTCACGAGAGTGCGCGGGCAGCCACATTCCACGGGTCCCATTCCAATCACCCGCAGTGTGTTTCGCAAAGTCGTGAGTGAACGCGCGGCAGTGGTCGCAGCAGATGCAGGGAGCGAGGTCGGTCAAACCGAATCGCTGCTGGGCGCGTCGATTCGCTCCACGCTTGCCGTACCGCTTTGGTCGAAGGACGAAATTCTCGGTGTGCTCCAGCTCGACAACCGAGAGAGCATGGTGATCTTCACGGCGGCCGATCTCGAGCTCGTCGCGGTGCTCGCACACAACGCGTCTCTCGCGGTAGCCAATGCACGACTCGTCAAGCGTTTGAGAGCGGCAGAAGATCGCCTCAAAAAAGAGAACTCGTTCCTCAAGAGTCGCGAGCAAGAGCGACGCACGGGCGGGCGAGATCGTCAGGAGATCATCGGCTCCGCGCCTGCCATGAAGGCCCTGCTCGGACAGCTCGATAAAGTCGTCGACACGCGCGTCACGGTCCTCATCGAAGGCGAGACCGGCGCCGGCAAAGAGCTGATCGCAGCCGCGGTGCACTACCGCTCACGTCGACGCGACAAACTCTTCGTCAGTCAAAATTGCGCGGCGATGCCAGAAAATCTGCTCGAGAGCGAACTGTTCGGTCACAAGAAGGGATCGTTCACGGGCGCGCACGAAGACAAAAAGGGACTCTTCGAGATCGCAGACGGCGGCACGCTGTTTCTCGACGAGGTCACCGAGATGGCGCTGTCGCTGCAGTCGAAGCTGTTGCGCGCCCTACAAGAAGGCGAGATTCGGCCTGTCGGCGCCTCCGCAGAGAAGAAGGTCGACGTGCGCATCGTCGCTGCGACCAACCGCAATCTCGAGAAAGAAGTAGCCGAGGGGCGCTTCCGCGAAGACCTCTATTATCGTCTCAAGGTTTTTCCGCTTCGTGTGCCGCCGTTGCGCGAGCGCCGAGAAGACGTGCCGCAGCTCGCGACGTATTTTCTCACGAGATATTCTGCCGAGCTTGGCAAGCCTGTCGCCGGTTTTTCGCAGCAAGCGATGGAGCTGCTCCAGAGTTATCGCTGGCCGGGCAACGTGCGCGAGCTGCAGAACGAAGTGCAGCGCGTGATGATCCAGATGGACCCAGGTGCGTTCGTCACGCCTGATTTATTGTCGGCGCGCGTGCGCCAAATCGAAGGTGTGATCGATCGGGTGCGGCCAACCAAAGGCACACTCAAAGAGATGATGGATCAACTCGAGCGTTGGCTCTTGATCGAGGCGCTGCGCGAGCACGGCAACAACAAAACCGCAGCAGCGAAGTCACTTGGCATCACGCGCGAAGGTCTGCACAAGAAACTCCGCGCGTTCGGTCTCTGACCGTCTGGTTCAAAATCGCGATCAATGCGCGATCGGCGTGAAATCCGCTGGGAGATCGCTCAACACACCCCACGCGAGGCGGTTCGCGTCGTTGCTGGTGGTCGTGGCTTCGTCAGGCACGCTTTGTTTTGCGGTGCCCTTCCACAACAGCAGGCCGTCCGCAGAAAACAAGAAGAGGCCAACGTCGACCGATAGTTCTTTGCAGCCAGTGGAAGGGTCGCATGCATCGTTGGTTCGAATGAGCGGGATGAGGACCGAGCCTGCGTTCGCGGACTTCGCCGTTGAACGAGCGAGCGGAGAGGCGATCGTTTTGCCCAAGTTCCAATCACTCGACCAAGTAGAGACTGCGGCATCGGTGCCGAGTTCGCCGCAGAGCTGCACTCGCTCTTCTTGAGGCAGCGTGACCACCTTTGTACGCGACGTGATCTCCGTGCTCAGCGCATCTGCGATGACGTCGCTCGATGCGTGCGCTGTCGCCAAGCACTTGACCACGCCGATGGTCACCATAGGTGGTGTAGCTTTGGTGGCTGAAAATTGCGGGTTACGAAAGGTGTTGGCCGTACACCCTGCCAGAGCCATGCTCAAAAGAAGACGTCCACGCACGCCTACGGCATTACCACCTCTAGGCGACAAAAAAAGCGCGCCCGAGATATCGCTACCTCGGGCGCGGGGAACATGCGCGACAGGGGGGAGGGACGCGCGCACGTCCGCCATCGACGGACGACCAACGAATTAACGGGGGAGAGAGTTTCGCAAGTCGTCCTCTCACTCAATCGTGGGGTCGCTCGCCGTGGCTCGCAAGAAGAGATTTACCGAAACGAATCGAGGCGATGAGCCGGTCGCGCGCTGTCGAAAACGCGACACCTCGTTGAGTCGGACGGGGTGACTGATTTGGCGTCGACGGCACGCGATCGTCGGTCTCCCGACAGGATCGAATTTACTTCGCGTTACTTCTTCTCGTCCTCGAGGTCTTCCGCCAAATAACTAAGAATGACCTCGTCGAGCGACTTGTCGCTGATCAGGTCTTCGCCAAAAATGGACGTTCCTTGCTGCGGTTTGGCCTGACCGAAGATCGAGGCAGGGCGAGCCGGTGCATAGCGCGAGGCTTCTTTTGGCGGGGGTCGTGATGACCGTTTCACAGCGCGCCCACCCGCCGTCTTCGGCTCGTCTGCCTCTGCACGCGCGTCGACGATACGCTTGGGCTTGACGGATTTGGGAGGCGCGCTCTTGGGTGAGCCTGCGCTCTTGGGTGGTTCGCTCTCTCGGCGCGCGCGCGTTTCTTCGCCCACGGTCTTGTAGCGACCTGTGTCGGGGTCGACCACGCGTTCGCGCAGCACGTTTGCCGGAGGGGGTGGCAAGTCGTTCTGCGGCAAGAACGCCGACCCTTCCTCGAGATCGAGACTGAGTCGCTGGACGGGCTCGCGGGTAGTGGGCGGACCTTCGTCGGCGAACGGTGAACCGACGATCAGCGCGCTCGTGTCTTCCGCGATGGTCGGTGCCGGAACGGCGAGCCCGTCAATGGTCGCGACCCGCGCCGCAGCATCCTTGTCCTTGGCTTTTGCCGCTTTGCTCGCGGCGTCCGGAGCGCGTGTTCCATCGACCAGATGGTCGAACTGGCCATCACGCAAGGCAATGAACATCGCCTTGTGCTGCTCTTTCATCATCTGCCGCACGAGATCGCCGAGTTTGTCGTTGCCGATGTGCTCGGCATAGCTCATCTTCACGGATTTCAGGATGCGACCGCCATCCATGAAAAGGTGCGTGATGATGTGCGGATGCTTCACCCCAGAGTCTTCCGTTTGAATGTGGAAAACCCGGTTCTTATGGCGAACGTTGTTGTTGTAGCCGAGCAGCGGCGAGGGGGCTTTTGACATCGACAGCCACGATCCCGGCACAAACGCCGGTGGAACTAGCGCAAGCAAAATTCCGTTTGAAGGCACGTCTGCGGCTATGCCGCAGCGTGGTTCAACATCCGATCGAGGCTACCACATTGTCAGCGCCGTAAAGTCGCGAGCGCATCAATCTGGGCCGACGATGGATTCGAGGCATCTTTCTCGCGCATCACGTAGGGCGGCGATCCCGATGTCGCCCGTCAGCGACCCGCATTCGATGACCAGCGACGTCCCACCGACTTCTCCAAGTTTGACGAGCGCGACCGCAGCGCGAACAGCGGCTTGCTCGACCGCAGCAACATCTGCGGGTCGCACGCTCACGATCACGAACGTCGGCGCTTCACCAAAGAGTGCGGCGGCACGCTCGATGGGAGCATCCGTTTCGAGCAGAATCCGAACGCGCGCGCCGCGATCCGAAGCGTCGAGAGGAGCCGTCACGCAACACTCCGCGAGAGCCACAGCAAGACCGCCCTCGGAAACATCATGCGCGCTCTTGAGCAGATGAGCCTGGGCGAGCGAGAGCACCAGTGTCTGCACGCTCGCTTCAATCGCAAGATCGATAATTGGCGCATCTCCCACGATTTTGCCTAGTTTGCGCGTCAGCCACTCCGTGCCGGAGAGGCGATGCAGAGCCGAACCCGCGCACTTTCCGATTAGCAAGATCACATCGCCGTCGTCTTTGAAGTGCTGAGTGACGACATCGGCGAGATCGCGGACGAGTCCCACACCCGCGATGCCAGGGGTTGGCAAGATCGCGCGCGTGCCATGGCTGGTAGATGTCTCGTTGTACAGACTCACATTGCCGCTGACGATCGGGACGCCGAGCGCAGTGCATGCTGCGGCGATGCCGTCCACAGCGCGTGAGAACTGCTGCATGATCTCAGGACGCTCGGGGTTGCCGAAATTGAGGCAGTCGGTAAGGCCGATCGGTTCCGCTCCAGAGCAAACGAGATTGCGGCACGCCTCTGCTACGGCCATTGCGCCGCCTGCAAACGCGTCGAGTTCACCCATTCGCCCATTGCAGTCGACTGCGAACGCCAAATATTTGTCGACGACACCGTGGTCGTTTTCGCAGGGAACACGGACGATCGCAGCATCCGAGCCGGGTCGCACCACCGTGCCGCCGCGGACGATCTGATCGTACTGACGCCACACCCATCGGCGCGATCCCAAGTTGGGTGAGCCACATGCGGCGAGCAACTCGCGGTCGATCGACTCGATGACGGGTACTTCTTTTTCAGTGACGCGCGTGCGCTCGCGCAACGCCGGATCCTCAGCGCGTGGACGATCATAAACGGGCGCATCGTCATTGACTGCACCTGTTGGGATGTCGCACACGACGACAGGATTGCGCGTCGTAGGCTCGTCTGCGAGAGGGTCGTATCCAGGCGTTGCTTTGACGACCCAATGGCCGGTGCCGGTCACCTGACCAATCACGGCGGCGTCGATGTCCCACTTGCGACAGATCGCGAGCACCTCTTCTTCGCGGCCAATTTTAGCCACCAAAAGCATGCGCTCTTGCGACTCGCTCAGCAGAATCTCGTAGGGCAACATCTTCTTGGCGCGGCGAGGCACGAGATCGAGATCGATTTCCACACCGCTCTTTGCGCGGCCTGCCATCTCCACGCTCGAACTCGTGAGACCTGCAGCGCCCATGTCTTGGATGCCTTCGAGCGTGTCGGTCGCAAACAGTTCGAGACACGCTTCGAGCAGCAGCTTGCCCATGAACGGATCGCCGACCTGCATCGTCGGTCGCTGCGCTGCCTTGCCTTCTTGAAATTCGTCGCTCGCCATGGTCGCGCCGTGAATGCCGTCACGGCCTGTTTTTGCGCCAATGTACAAGATCGGATTGCCGATGCCGCTCGCGCGCCCGTAAAAAATTCGGTCTGTGCGCGCGACGCCGCAGGTGAATGCGTTGACCAAAATGTTGCCGTCATACGCCTCGTCGAACATGACTTCGCCGCCGACTGTGGGCACGCCAATGCAGTTTCCGTAGCCGCCAATGCCCGCCACCACCCCGCGCAGTAACTCGGCCGTGCGCGGGTGATTGGGCCGACCGAAGCGCAGTGAGTTCAGGCTAGCGATCGGCCGAGCGCCCATGGTGAACACGTCGCGCAAGATGCCGCCCACTCCCGTCGCCGCGCCCTGATGCGGTTCGATGAAGCTCGGATGATTGTGCGATTCCATCTTGAAAACAGCCGCGAAACCATCGCCGATGTCGACCACGCCGGCGTTCTCGCCAGGGCCCTGAATCACTCGCGGACCTTTCGTCGGCAAGCGACGTAGATGCATCCGACTCGACTTGTAGGAGCAGTGCTCGCTGTACATGACACTGAAGACACCGAGCTCGGTGAACGTAGGATCGCGTCCCAACGCTTTGACGATGCGCTCGAATTCGCTCGGTGTGATCTTGTGCTGCTTGAGAAGCTGCGGTGTGATCGGCGGGTCTGTTGCCAAAGCAGTGGGAGGCGTCGACATCTGCGCGACTGCTTAGCGCTGGCGCTCCGAGACGCCAAGACAGCAGCGCCCTATTTTCGAGCAGCGAACGCATCCCGGATTGTGTTCAAGCTCGCATGATGCAGCTGGGAGTGAGCAATCTGTTCGAGCCGTGCTAATTCGCTAGCGATGCATGCTGCGGTTGTCCTCTTTCCAGGTCTGAATGCAGACGCGGAGATGGTGCGCACGATTCGCGACGTGTGCGGCGTGAAGACCTCTGTCGTTTGGTATATGGAGACGTCGCTGCCGGCGGGGACGGACTTCGTCGCCATCCCTGGCGGCTTCAGTTATGGAGACTATCTGCGATGCGGAGCGCTCGCGAAAGCAAGTCCCATCGTGGCAGCACTTCGCGCGCATGCAGAACGCGGCGCGCCACTCCTTGGCGTGTGCAATGGTTTTCAAATTCTATGTGAAGTGGGTCTCTTACCAGGCGCGCTCACACCCAACGCGCACCTGCGTTTCGAGTGCGGCGATTGGTACGTCAAAACGACTGCACAGACTCCGTTCACCAAGAGTCTCGGTGAGGTCTGGCGACTTCCGATTGCGCACGGAGAAGGTCGCTATCAAGCACCGCCCGACGTGCTCGCGCGACTGCAAGATGAAGGTCGCATCGCGCTCCGTTACTGCACCAAAGACGGTGCGTTCGATCCACGCGCGAACCCAAACGGTTCGATGCTGGACATCGCGGGGATCGTGGGCGGCCCGAAGAACAACGTGTTCGGCCTGATGCCGCATCCAGAGAGAATGAGCGAAGCGTTGCTCGGTGGCGACGATGGAAAGAAGCTGTTTTTAGCCATTTTGGCGGCGTGAGAGCGAGCCGCAGCACCCCATGGACCTCGTCTACTTCGTTCTTCTGATCAGCGTCCTCATCTTCATCCACGAGCTCGGCCACTTCGCGACGGCGAAAGCGTTTGGCGTGAAGGTGCTGGTGTTCTCGATCGGTTTTGGTCCCAAGCTGATTCGCATTCGCGGCAAAGAGACTGAAT
>JAYVXK010000087.1:0-8708 GCA_043785265.1 Myxococcales bacterium
GCGACTCCGTTTGGCGTAAACGGACCAGTAGCTGTCGTCACGATGCTTCGCGCGCCACCACTGGTCGAGCAGCGTTCGATCACCGCGCCACCCTGAAAACTGGGCCAAAACGCGATCTCGTTGTCGATCGCGATCGAGGAGACGAGCGTCTCACCGAGCGCAAGTGTCACGACTGGACCGCCCAAGAGCGGCGCGCATTGGACGTTGCCAGTGTCTGTCGTGAAGCACGCGCTCTTCGATGAAGTCGCGATCGCGTTGGGGGGATCGATGCCACTGACGAATGTCTGCGGCGCGCTGCCGGTTTTTGCGATCGATAGGATCCCGGTTGGAACCGTGATGAATACTTGCGCTCCGCCAAGTGCGATTCCGCGCGGGGTGGCAAGACCAGACGCGAGCACTGTGATGCTCCCAGCGTCGACCCCGGAGTCGCTATCAGTGACCGGTTTCCCGCCGACAGGGGGAATCCCCGAACTTACCGGGTCTAGATACGGCGGATGTTCTGGTTTGCTCGCGCAGGAGACAATCTGCGCAAACAGAAGAACAGAAGAACAGACACCGAACTGCATGAAGCAACGTTAAGATTGTTTGAACTGGTAGGCAAAGAACGGGGAAAGTTCGTTCTGTGAGTTACCATGGGAGTCTGGAGGGATGATGTCCAACGCCACCAATCCGACGGGTGCAACAATCGTGGCCGATTTAGGCATCGAGGGAACCATTGCGGCTCCTCTGAGCCATCCTGCCTTGGACGTGACGGTCGCGGCTCCACCGTCGGCGGCTTCTTCGGGGGCGCTCCCAAGTGTGAGCGGCGCGGGTGGTGTGCGCTCGACCGTCAAGAGCTGCGTGCTCCCGACGTTTGGCGCCACGGATGTAGCGCAGGATCGGCTTCGCTACGAGGTGAAGAAAGTGCTCGGCGAAGGAGGCATGGGGGAGGTCGCTCTCGCCATCGATCACGACATCGGTCGATCAGTGGCGCTCAAGCATCTCCACCACCAAATCGCGAGCGACGCGTCGTCACTCGCGCGTTTCGTCGAAGAGATTCACACCGTCGGATCGCTCGAACACCCCAATATCGTGCCGATTCATGACGTCGGCATCGGGGCGGACGGCCGTTACTTTTTCGTGATGAAGCACGTCGAGGGCGAAACCCTCGAATCGATCATCGAAAAGCTCGCGGCCGGAGACGTGAACACGCATGCAACCTACACGTATACGACGCGCATGGAGATCATGATCGGTTTGCTCCGCGCGCTCGACTACGCGCACGCGCATGGAATCGTGCATCGCGACATCAAGCCCGCGAACGTGATGATCGGTCCCTACGGCGAAGTGGTGCTCATGGATTGGGGAGTGGCCAAAGCCAAGATCGCCGCCGAGCTGCCACGCGGTCCAGAGGCGACGGCCATTGCAAGCGACAACTCGCGCATGCGCTTGTTCACCACCCGGCATGGCTCACTCGTGGGAACGCCCGCGTACATGTCTCCAGAGCAAGCGCGCGGCGAAAACGCAGCTGTCGACGAACGGAGCGACCTCTACAGCGCCACAGTGCTGTTTCACGAGTTCTTGTGCCTTCGTCACTATCTCAGCGACAAGACCACTCTCCCAGACATGATTCGCGGCGTGACTGACGACATTCCAAACATCTTCGACTTCGCGCTCAACCAGCATGCAGCCCAGGGATTGCCTCCGGCGGAGCTGCTCCACGTTTGCAGGCGAGGCCTACAAAAAAACCCGAGCGAACGTTTCCAATCGGCGCGCGAAATGATTCACCAGCTCGAAGACTCACTCGAAGGCAAAGTGCATGTGCAGTGTCCGTTCACGCTCACCAAGCGCATGACCCGCGAGTCTGGTCGTTTCGTCGACAACTACCCGCGCACCGCAGTGCTGAGCTTCTTGGCGCTGATCGGGCTTGTGATCTTTTCGTTCGTGATGACGATTCGCGCGTTGATCTGAGCTACTTGTTCGGGCGAGAGGACGACGACGCCGTCTCTTCGTCCTCGTGCTTGAGTCGGTCGTGAAAATTCTCAGGCGACTCTTCTGCTTTGCGAAAGCGAAAGGCACCCGAACTCACAGGCGCGACGAAATCGCTCGACGGCGGAGGCGTTTCGTCCTCGTCGCTCGTTGTGCCGCGTGCCATGCGCAAGACCACGATGAGTCCCACCACGAGCACCACCATCGTCAATGCACCGAGGCCCAGAAGCACTTGTGTCGTCCCCTCTGTAGACGCCTACCATCCACGCCGGAGCCTGCCCTGTCAATGCACGAGCCATCGAGGACGGCACGTCCGCTACGCGGCGTGGTCGACACCTGGTAGCGTTGGACGTCCGTGACGACGCGCCAGCGCAACCTCGCCGTGCTCATCGTGATTGGCCTGCTCGCTGCGATCGCAGGCTATTTTGGGGAATCTCCGCACGCGCTCGTGCGCGCCATGGATGCAGTCCCTGAGGGCTCGTTTCTCGTCGTCTCGATCGACGTCGCTCGCGTGCGCAGCGCAGCGGTGCTCGAAGAACTGGGCTTCGTCCAGAAACAGGGTCTCGATGACGTCACCGCGGCGTGCGGCTTCGATCCGATCGATCGCGCGCGCGAGGCTGTCATCGCAGTTCCCGAAGCCGGCGAGCCAGGAGACTTTGGTTTGGCGGTGGTCGTCGATCTCCAACGTGACGAGGTCGTCGCGTGTGCGACCAAAGTACTGACAGCGCGCGGCGGCAATCCCACGGTGCATGACGAGGACGGGTACTCGATCGTCGAAGACACCAACTTGGGAGCGTCACGACCACGCATTGCGATTCGCGACGGTTCGCCGTTGTTCATCGGGCACGGGGCGTGGATGCGACAAATGATGGGTGCTTTCGATCGCAAGACGCCGCGCCCGGCCGTCACCAGCGCGCATGTTCGGCTGCGCGACGAGCTGCATGCCCAAGACGCGGCCATTTCTGCCACGGCGATCTTACCCACGAGCTTGCGCGAGCGTTTGCGCAGTGAAGTCGACAATGGACAGAAGACCGGCGGGCCGACTTTCAGCGCGATTTTGCAGGTAAGCGAGGTGGGCGTGGTGATGCGACTCGGTCAAGACGCGGGTCCCGAAGGACTCGATGCTGTCGCGCGATGCGAGAGTGCACTGGCGTGCAACACACTGCGTGACTTCATCGAACGCAAACGCACCGTGCTCGCGAACGACTGGGGGGTGAAGCTCATCGGGATGGCGACCCTCCTCGAATCGATGCGCATGCACACGCAAGACGCCGAACTCTTCCTCGACCTCGACGCACCTGCGGCTGAGATCGCCCGGGTCGTCAACCGTGGATGGACTGTCACCTCCCAGACACCTCAGCCCAACATGAGTGACTCAGGTGGATCTCCATTGGCAAAATGGCCCGATGCACACACGGACGAAGTCATTTTCGCGCGCGACCAGTGACCAAAATGAGAGCTCATGAGCGCAAAAGGAGCCGAGTGCGTAGATTTTCGCGAAGACGAGCATTACGTTGTATGGGTCGTCGCACGCACGAGTGTGCGGGAGAGCTGGAGTAACATGGGCAAGAACGTCATCACGCTGTCAGATGCCAACTTCGACCAAGAGGTGACGAGCAGCGACTCGCCAGTGCTGGTCGACTTTACTGCAACATGGTGCGGCCCCTGCAAACAGCTGGCTCCCATCGTAGAGAAGCTCGCGGACGAGACGGTTGGCAAATACAAAGTTGCCAAAGTCGACATCGACGAATGCCCTGGAATCGCCCGTAAGTTTGGCATCAAGAGTGTGCCGACGGTGATGGTCTTCAAAGGCGGCCAAAAAATGGCGCAGCACGTAGGCCTCACCGGCAAAGACACCTTGCTCAAGCTTCTCGAGAGCTGATCGAAAAAATTCGGGGGGGCGAGGCGCACGCGTGAGAAACTCGGCGAGCGATGTTCACGACTGACCCGCGACTCCTCGCGCTGCGAGACAGCCTTGCAGGGCGCACGCTGCGTGGGAGCGGCCGCGCGCAGTACATTCTTCGCGAGCGAATCGGAGAGGGTGGGCAAGGTTGGGTCTTCACCGCGAACTGGGATGAGCCCGGTGGATTCGTTGTCATCGTCAAGGTGCTGCGACCCGACGCAGTGAACGCAGACACCTTGCGACGTTTTCAGCGCGAGGCAGACGTGTTGCGCATGTTGAGTCAGCAAGGCATGCCCAATCCGCACATCGTGCGATTTTTTGATCACGCCACGGCAACGCTGCCGTCGCCGTCGGGCAAGGAGACGTTTCAGCTTCCGTTCACCGTGCTCGAGTACGTCAACGGAGTGACGCTCGAAGCGGTGGTCGATGCGCAACCCGGAAAAGGCCTGCCTGCCGAGCGCACGCGGCGCATCTTGCGACAAGTTTCACAAGCGCTCGAACTCGTGCACGCACAAAAGGTGATTCATCGCGATCTCAAGCCGTCGAACATTTTGCTCGCGATCGAGGCAGGCACGGAGATCGCCAAAGTGACTGATTTTGGCCTGGTCAAGCTCGTCGACGTCTCGCTTCAGCGCACGAGCACGCTCGCAGGAGCATCACTCGGCTACGCGCCGCCCGAGCAATACGAGCAAGGCAATCAGCGCGTGGGTCCGCGCACCGACGTGTTCTCGCTCGCGGCCATCGCCTACGAAATGTTGGCTGGGAAGATGGCGTTTCCGTATCGCGACGGAGAAAATCCTCTCCTGATCGTCACGCGCATTTTGAATCATCCGCGCCCGTCTCTGCTCAAAGAAGCCGAGTGTCTTGCGCCGGAGTTGCGCAACCGCCCCGACTTGGTGGGTCTGCTCGATACTCAAATCGGACGAGCGCTCGCGCCAGACCCGAACGACCGCCACGGATCGATCGCGGAGTTTTTTGGGACCATCGAGCCAGTGCTGCGCATGGCCGCAGAGTCGAAGTCGACGTCTGTGCCGCCCGCGCGCAGCCCCCTGCAATTCTCAGAGACAATTCCAGCGAGCACTTCGGATCACTTGTCATTGCGGCCGAGTCAGGTCCCGGTGATCGTGGGCGCGTTCGATCAGCAACCCGTGATGAGCGGTCGTGGCTCTTTTCTGCCCGCTTCGTTGCCGCAACCATCAGGCGCTCCATTGCCCGCGCCTACGCCCCAAGAGGCAGCGTGGCCCTCGCGTCGAGCTCCGGGCGACACATCCAATCCAGCGTTGTGGACCTGGCGCGTGGCGACCGGCGCCGTGAAAACGGACGTCGTGCGTGGCGCGGCAATGACTCGCGATGGAGCTGGGTGTATCGCCATCGGTCCAGCCGGTTTGGCGCGTTGGGAACGAGGGCATTGGCTAGGCGTCGCGCTTCCGAGCGGTTTCGATCCTCGTCGCGCACGCGGGGTGTTGCGCTTGCCCAACGGCGACTACTTCATCTTCGGCGATCTCGGTCTCGGACTTCATCTCGCGCCGAGCGGTGCGCATGCAGTGCTCACGACCGCCGACCCGGACGCGGTTTACCACGGCGCTCACATCGACGACGATGGCACCATCACGCTCGTCGGTGAACGACCGAGTCGATCAAGTGTGCAACGCACCACCTTCACTGATCGCGTGGCCGTCGTCGTGCAATACCAGCAAAATAGGCTCGCCATGATGGCCGATGCAGCGCCAGCGAGTCGCCTGCGTGCGGTCACACGCAACACGGCCGGCGTACTCTTGGCGTGCGGAGACAGCGGCGCGCTCGTTCGCGTACACGCAGGCAACGCAGAATATGTCGGTGCGGTGTGCACAGGTGATCTCGCCGCGATAGCACCACTGCCAGACGGTGGTGTCGTGGCGGTGGGATCGGGTGGACACGCACTCACGCTCAACACGACGTTCGAAGCCAAGCTCGAGGCGGTGCAAACCACGCGCGACCTTCTCTGCGTTGCCGTGAGCAACGACGGCACCTGTTGGGCAGGCGCGCAGCAAGCTCGCCTCATGCGCCGCACGGGCGACAGTTGGGTCCGCATGAGCGGCGAGGTTGGCGTGTCCGCGCCAGTGGCAACACTCTGGTGCAGCGCACGGAGCGTTCGCGCCATATGTACCGATGGGGGAGTCATCGAAGGCCAGTTGCCATGAGTACGTCACGACCATGACGACGGTCGATCCCGCCCAGGACACACCAGCTCCGAGCGTTCCGCCGCCGCCAAAAACAGCCACGCGCGCGATCGGCAAGCGGCCGCGGATGTCTCGCTTCTTGTGGGCGCTTTGGATTGGAACCGCAGTCGGCCACATCGCTCCGGCGATCGGTGTTGCAGAGTTCGCTCATCGGATGGATACGCCACGGCCTTGGCTGATCGGCGCGCTGTGGTTCGCCGCGGGCATCGCTCTCTTTGGCGGCCGCGCACGTGGAGGAATGACCGACACGCATCGCCCTCTTTGGGTGACCGCTCTCGTCGACGAGCCGTACTACGTGCACTGGACTGCATGCTTGTTCTCGCTGTTGCCCGCGATCGTGGTCGCCATCGTGTGCGCGATCGGTGGTTGGTCGATCCCCAGCGCGTTCATGTGGATCTACGGCGCAGCCCTGATCGTCTGCGCTTACGGTGTCGTCATTCGCCGGCGACTGTTTGTCATTCGCAGGGTCGAAGTGCCTATCGTAGGCCTCGATCCAGCGTTTGACGGTTATCGCATCGCGCAACTTTCGGACATGCACATTGGGGCGATGACTCCTCGGTCATGGGGCGAGCGGTGGGTGCGCGCTGCAAATGCACTCTCGCCAGACATGACCGTGATCACCGGGGACATGGTCACCAACGGCGTCGAGTTTCATGACGACATCGCAGACGTCGTGGGCGCGTTGGTCTCGAAGGATGGCACTTTCGTTTCGATGGGCAATCACGATTATTTTGGCGAAGGCGAACCACTGGCGACGCTTCTGTCCAAAAAAAACGCGCGCGTGTTGCGCAACGAAGGTCTCCTCATCAAGCGCGATGAGGGCTGTTTTTACCTCGCAGCCATCGACGACACATGGACCCGTCGCGACGACATGGAAGCCGCACTGCGCGAGCGCCCAGAGGGAATGGCCACGGTCTTGCTCGCGCACGATCCTGATCGATTTCGCGAGGCGGCCAAGCGGGACGTCGACCTCGTGTTGAGTGGACACACGCACGGCGGCCAAATTGCGCTGCCGTTCTTCGCCGAGCAGGTGACCCTCAGCAAACTAACGCATCACTATCACCTCGGCGTGTACACCAAAGGCAAGAGCACGCTCTATGTGCACCCAGGTCTCGGCACCACGGGGCCGCCCATTCGATTGGGCGTTGCGCCCGCGATCGTGCTCATCACGCTTCGCGCGGTTTGAGTTCACTCACCGTCGATCGGTACGAACTCCATGCGCGCCATCGGCGTGTCTTTTTCGTAGACGACCATGGGTGCGGCAGCGCGCGCGACGTCACGCACTTGCACGGGCAAGTTGTCGATCGAGAGCGCGCCACTGATGCCATTGATGCCAAGCACGCGCTCGAGCAGTGACTGTTCGATCACTGGAAGCTCCTCGATCGGAGCATCGCCAGAGAGTCCGCCGAGCTTGCGCGCCTCTTCGAGCGCTTCGCGGAGCCCGCCAAGTTTGTCGACGAGCTTGTGTTCGATGGCTTCTTGTCCTGTCCACACGCGACCTTGTCCGACGGCATCGACCTCGGCTTTGGTCATGTGACGTCCCTGTGCCACGCGATCGAGAAAGACGTCGTAAAATTGACCGACCTTGTGCTCGAGTTCTTGACGTTCGTCGGGTGTGAAACTGCGATAGAGCGACTCTGCATCTGCGCGCGGAGTGGTCTTGTAGGTTTCGGTGGTGACGCCGAGCTTCGCCAAAAGGCCGCTCAAATCAGCCTTGCCGTAGAAGATGCCGATCGAGCCCGTGATGGTCAGCGGAAGCGCAAAGATCGTCTTCGCCGGCACCGCGATGTAGTAGCCGCCGCTCGCGGCGATCGAGCCCATCGAGACGATGAGCGGCTTCTTCTCGGCGAGCTTCTTGAGCTCGCGCCACATCACGTCCGAGGCCATCGAAGAGCCGCCGGGGCTCTCGATGCGAAGCACGACGGCCTTCACGCCGTCGTCGTCCTTGAGCGTCTGGATCGAGTCGACGATCGTGTACGAGCCGACGAGCTTCGTGCCGAGGAGCGGCACGGTCTGCGAGCGACCGTCGACGATGTCGCCGTCGACATACAGGAGGCCAATGCGCGAGCGGACGCCGAACGTCTTCGAGGCCTTCGTCTCCTCGGTGAACTTCTCGTAGTTGACCTTGCGGCCGACGACGTCGCGTGTGACGCGCTCGAGCTCGTCGTCGAACGCGAAGCCGTCGACGAGCTTGGCGTCGCGTGCCTCGCCCGCCGTGAACGGCCCCTTGTTCGAGACCTCGCGGAACTTCTCCTCCGGGATGTTGCGATAGAGCGCCAAGTTGCGCGCGAAGACCGCCTCGTGTTGCCGGAGCAGGTCCTCCTGATCGGCCTTCGCGGTGTCGCTCGCGTGCTCGTTCATGAACTGCTCGGGCGCGGCCTTGTGCGCGCCGATGCGGACGAACTCGGCCTTCACGCCGATCTTGCTGAGCAGCCCAGCGAGGTAGATGTGGGTCGTCTTGAGGCCCGAATAGCGGAGGCCGCCGGCGGGGTTCACCACGATGCGGCTCGCGCTTGCGCAGGCGAAGAGCGCCTTGGGGCCGCCGTCCTCGAACGAGCAGATGACCTTCTTGCCGTGCGCCTTGAGCACGCGGAACGCGTCGGCGAGCTCCTCGGCGT
>JAYVXK010000088.1:0-2634 GCA_043785265.1 Myxococcales bacterium
AGATCGATCGCGTAGCGCTGATCGAGTCCTTGCGCCTCGAGCGGCTGCGTGCGCGCGCGAATGATGGTTGGCTGAATCAGCGTAAAAATGCGCGTGAGCAGTGGATCGAGATCCTGGTGCGCAAGCTTGTTGGTCCAGTCGTCCTCAGTGAGCGCAGACTGCGCGGGCGCGGCGTTGTCTGCTTTGTGACGACGATAAAACCGCTCTTCGTCTGGCTCGGCGAGATTGAGAACGCACAGCGCCTGACACAAACACCACGCCGGATCAGGCCGCTTACCCTCGGTGTAGAGCTTGCGCAGCAGCTTGTAGCTCTCGACGCGATACGGGTTGCGCTTGAGGATCTGAGCCTGCGCCTTGACCGCCTTGTCGAGATATTGCGTGACGTCACTCGCGTAGAGCTCTGCGAGAACGTCGCTGCGCTCTTTGTTGTCAGGGTCGAAGGCTTGCGCGGCTTCGTAGGCATCGATCGCCATCTCGGGCTCGTTGAGGAATTTTTCGTAGAGCTTGCCGAGCTGATCGAGAATCTTCGGGAGCGCAGTACGATCTTGCGCAGTTTTGGCCTGATCGAGCTGCACTTTGAGTAAGCGCTCGACGCCGTCGTGGTCGCCTTTTTGTTTGCGTAGATCGAGCGCTTCATCGAGTGCTTTGGTGAGCGTCGGGTCGAACTCGAGCGCGCGATCGTAGTAGGCGATTGCGCTGTCGATGTCGCCGATCTGACGCGACGACACGATGGCTGCAGTATGCATGTATTTGGCGCGCTGCTTCGGGTCTTCGACGAAGTCAGCGAGTCGCAAGACGACCTCGACGAGTTTGGTCCAGTCTTTTTCTTCGGAGTAGAGCTGCATCAGGCGCGTGAGCAACTTGCGATCGTCGGGTCGCTCTTCGAGCGCGGCGACATAGCTCTTCGATGCGCTCGCGCGGTCTTGCAGCTTTTGAGATTCGATGTCGCCGATCTCCATGAAGATCTCGAAGCGCTCTTGCCCAGCCGCCATCTCGAGTCGACGACGCTTGGTCTTGATGGCCTCGCGCCAATCGCCCTTCGCCTCGTATGCTTTTCCGAGCGCACGCAGGGGCGCGGGGTTGGAAGGGTCCGCCTCTTCTGCGGCCTTGAGTGGTTTGATCGCACCGTCGATGTCGCCCATGCGACGCGCGCTCTCGCCGAGGCCGAAAAGAGCCTCCGCGCGATCACTGCCGACCATCTTTGCGCCGAACTTGTCGAGCAACTCTTCGTACATCTTGCGCGCCATGGGAGGCTCGCCGTGCTCGAACACCGCTTTGGCTGCGCGTGACGCGGTGTCGACGTCGCCCGGTGCCAAACGTTGGAGCGCTTCGACGGCTGCGAGGACTCGCGAGTTCGTCTGAGGCACAACGCTCATGCGGGTGCCCGTCGACAAATCTGGAGACGACCCTGTTGGTGGAGGCAATGAAGGCGAACTCGGACGCAGCTTGCCTTGAGTCTCGATGAAACGAATCAGCACGCGCACGCCGTCGTCTTTGGCGAGGACCGTGGTGCGCGAGATGAGTGACTCATACGACTTGGACGCCTCGAGAAAGCGACCCGCCTCGAATGCAAGATCGCCCAGCACCATCTGCGCGTCTGCGTTCGTGCCGTCGAGTCCCGCGGCCGTTTTGGCCGACACTTCTGCTTTGCCGTCTTCTTTGAGTTGATTGCGATAGAGCTTTGCGAGCTCGGCGTGCAATCGCGCCTTGGCCATGTTGCCTTCGGCGATCGGCAACTCTCTCTCGATCAGAGTGACCACGCTCGCTGCATCACCACGCGCCGCATACGCCGCGCGCAAAGCCCCCGTTGCGTTCGTGTCTTTCGGATTGGCTTCGAGAGCGGCTTTGTAGCGCTCAATCGCGCCGTCACGATCACCGCGCGACTCGAGCAGCTTGGCTGCGCGCACCCATTGCTCTGCCTTGGCTTCTGGGGTCGCTGCCTTCGCCGCGAGCGCTTCGATGGCACTGAGCGCGGCGTTTGCGTCGCCGCTCATCTCTTTCAAGCGCGCGAGCGCTTCGAGTGCGGGACCATGACCTGGCACCAACTCGACGACGTCTTCGTAGGCACGCATCGCGCGCTCGGGCGAACCAACTTGGTCCGCGAGTGTGCGCGCGCGTTGAAGCATGAGCTCCACTTTGCGATCACCTGTTGCGGCAAGCCCCGCGTGACGCTCGTAGACGGTAATCACGTCTTCCCACTTGCCTTGCGCGCGATAGTGACGGGCGAGTCCCGTGAGTGCGCCATCGTGGCCCGAGTCGACCTTCAAGATCTCTTCGAGTGCAGCCGACGCCTTCTCGTGATCGAGGAACTCTTCGTCATAGAGGGCGGCGATGCGATCGTAGAGGTTGATCTTCTGGCGGGGAGTCGCGGCCACAGCCACTTGCTTCTCGAGGATGTCGAGCAACTCGCGGTAACGGCCCGTGCGATTGAAGATGCGATCGAGACCTTTGAGTGCGCCCAGGTGCTTGCCATCGAGCGCGAGCACGGCCTCGTAGCGACGCATGGCTTCGTTCAAGTCGCCGAGATGGTCCTCCCATGCCTCTGCGATCTTCACGAGCAAATCGATGCGCTCTTGTCCGCTGCGAGCCTCTGCGCGTCGCTCGAGCAAACCCACGAGTGTTTTGTAATCGCCC
>JAYVXK010000089.1:0-8705 GCA_043785265.1 Myxococcales bacterium
TCGAGACCAGTTCGCCATCGTGCGAGAGGATGCGGTTGAACGTGTCCGCCTCGTTGTCTCCACGAAACAGGCGCTCTCCAACGAGACCTTCCCAAAGCAGAACTCCCATGGCGAACAGATCGAAGCGACGATCGATCTTCTCTCCACGAAGGTATTCTGGCGCCATGTAACTGAGCTTGCCTTTGAGCGCGCCGTGCGTCGTCGACAGCTCCGTGAGTTTGGCGATGCCGAAGTCCGCGACGCGCGCGACGCCGTCGGTGCCTACCATGATGTTCTGCGGAGAGATGTCGCGGTGCACGAGCCCAACTGGGCGCCCGCGCTCGTCGATCAACTCGTGCGCGGCGTGCAAACCGGCGAGGGCGTCGAGCACGATGCGCACCACGACGGCGGGTGGGAGCAACTCGTCGACCTCGTGAGCCGCGACGATCAACTCGGCAAACGTCGCCCCTTCGACGTAGTCCATGATCAGACTGATCTCACCGGTGCTCGCCACTTCCACATCCCGCACGTCGACGACGTTCGAGTGGTGAAGTAGCGATGCCAGGCGCGCCTCGGCGACGAGCTCGCGTCGAAACTCCGGCTTGTCGACGAGGTGTGAGTGCGGTCGCTTGATGGCAACGAGCTGTCGAAACCCGAGCCCCCCGCGCGCGGCTCCAAGCCACACCGTTGCCATCCCCCCCGAAGCCAGCTTCAGCAGCGGCTCATATCGGGATGGTTGGTCGGGCAGGGGCTTGGCCACGCCACCAGCTTATCAGAACGAACCTCTCACCGAGACCGCACCACCCGTGGGCGACAACGTCGCAGTGACGGGAGGAGCACTCCATCGAGTGAACAATGCGCCGATGATGATCGTGGCGACCCCTGCGACCGCGGTGCCTGTAAACAACAAGTCCGTGCGTAGTTGTGCACCAGAGCCCGCGCTCGATTTCGCATCGCATGTCGCAGGAGGACTCATCCCCCTGCAGCCAGTGTCTACGAAGTCAGTGTGTTTGCTCGCGGTGTCCGTGCCGCTCCAGATGGTGACGCCCAAAAAGCCGGCGGTGATGACGGCACCCGTCACGAACAACCAAGGCCCGACTCCGTGAGAGCTGGGTGCGAGGGGTGCAGGAGTCGAGGCAGGCGCAAGTGGCAGCGGCATCGTTGGCGGAGTGTCCGTGACGGTTGGCTGCGTGGGCGCAGGAGGAACGACAACGACCGGTGTTGGGAGCGCGTCTGCGACGGGCCCTTGTACTTCGACCGTCGCGTCCGCTGCGATGTTCACGTCGTCATCGCGAGTGAGTCCCTGCGCGGCGACCGTCACGCGATGCGCTCCTAACGACGCCCACACCGCGCGCATCACGTCGAGCGGGTGGCCATCGAGAGCCGCGGAACAATCAGTGCAAGATACATGTATTTTCCCCGCACGGTGAGCGAGTTTGAGTCGGGCGTTCGCGAGGCTCTTGGCGAGGTCACCTGTCGCAGGTGCGCGCGCGGAGCGATCGATGAGCTCGGCACCAAGCACGGGATCATCGGCCTTGACCGCCGCATCGAGGGCAGCGCGGAGTGCGACAGGACTGGGCGAGAGTTCGTCGGCGCGTGCGAACTCTCGCGCAGCAGTTCCGTAGTCGCGCGCTTTGAACGCAGCAGTCCCACGCTCGTATGCGTCGCGGGCCTCACTGCCGAACGCACTCGCGGTCGACAACGAGAGAGCAAGGACGACCGCAACGCCGATGGACTTCATGTGCACCCCGGACCTGTGCAAGTGCAGCCGCCACCGAGACACGAATGTTCGACGCACGTGCCATCGCACTGAAACGTGCAGCGGCCGCCATTGCACGAGAGCGCGCAGGTCGTGTTCGCAGGACAAATCAGCCTGCAAATGCCTCCGGTGCACGACGAGGTACACGTGCTTCGACCACCGCATGTGTTCGTGCACGAGCCCCCCACGCACGACTGCGAGCACGACTGGACATTGGCGTCGCACGTCTGCGTGCACCCGCCCACCAAACACGTCTGCTCGATGGGCGGCGCGCCCACCGTCCAGTCGTAGAGACAGCCCAAAAGAAGCGACGCGGCGATCACGACGAAGCCATGACGTGCGGCGCCGCTGATGCGTTTCATGGGTCAGCTACTAGTTGCAGGTGCTTCCGCACGCAGTGAGGCAGCTGCAGTGGTCTTTCCTGCACGCGTCGACGCACGCTTGAAAGCCAGCCATCGTCGCGTCGTTGCACGGACTCTTTCCGAGGCAGACATTCAGGTTGTCGTCGCACGCTTTGACCTCTGTTTGAGTGCACACCTTCGACGAGCACGCTGCAGAAACTGCCGCCACGAAAATCACACTCAACATTGCACGCACAATCGTCTTGTTCATCGCTTCTTCAGGTCGAACTGACCTGACTCCTTTTGTTGGTTGACTGCCTTGTAACCGAGCATGCCTGAGCTGACACAATACTCGTATTTGTCGCCAGTCGAGAGGGTGATGGTGGTGCCGCTCGCTGTATAGCCGTTGCTGTCGTCCATCGAGTCGCTGCGCGACACCGAGCACGAGCAATCTCCAGCGCCGGCGCATGTGGCCACGAGGCCAGCGTCGGTGAGTTGCTTCTGCACGCCCGCGCAACCGCCCATGGGCTGGGCGCACGACGAAGGAACACTGATCGTGGCAGCGACGGTAGCCGACGCGTTGCGCGCAACCGTCGTCGCAGTGAACGTCAGGGTGCCATGCGCAGTGCCCGTGAGACCCGTGACGGTCAGAGCCGGACAGGCGGACTTGAGCCCTGTGAATGGGTTCTCGACACACCCCGCCGTGTAGTCCCAAGTTCCCACGACATCGCCACCGCATGCTTGCAGCGCGCTGCACTGGTCTGGAAAAGAGATCGTACCGGTGACGCCCCCAGTCGACCCGTCCGGTTTGGCTTGTCCCCCGCCGTCAGGATTGCCGTTCGTGCCCCCGTTGCCTGCGCTGCATGCAGCGAGCAGCAGGGTGAGCGCGCCAAAAGAAATTCCAAGTGAATGAATGGTCATGAAGCCTCCATCGACGCTCTGGAGGCGCGCCGGTGACTCATCACTCTCCACAACGCGTGCCACGTGTCGCTCGGGCGAAAGTGGCGGGTTTTGGCTGGATCGTCGCAAGCCTCGCGTCGTCGACGACGCGGTAGCCCCCAGAGGTGGGTAGAGGCCCGCGTCGTCCGTGACGCTCATTGCGTCGCGGCTTTCTCCGCACACACACGTGGTCGAATTGAAACACGCCGCCGACACGCGGACGAGGAAGGTCGACAGCATGGCCGGTGAGGTTGGTTTTGTGGGATGGGAAGATCCCGCGGTGACATAGCACTAAGTACGTGTAGCTCTTCCACACCGCGCCCTCAGCATCGCTAGAGAGTTCTTTTCTTCTCTCTTCGAAAGAGCGTTTATCGTGCTTCGCATGCCGAACGCCCCACCGAGTGTGCGAAATCAACTTCGGGCCATCGCCCACCGCGCCATGATCGAGCGCGGATTGCTCCCAGACTTCTCTCCAGATGCGCTGTCGGAGTCAACCAGCCTCCACGACACGCCTGTCCTTGCTGACAAAGCCATTCGCGACCTACGTGAGCTTCTCTGGGCCTCGATCGACAATGATGACTCGCGGGACCTCGATCAGCTGACAGTCGCTGCGCCCGATCCGAGCGGCGCCACGAAAATTCTCGTGGCCATTGCAGATGTCGCGGCAACCGTGAAGCGAGGTTCGGCGATCGACCAACACGCGGCGGCCAACACGACGTCGGTCTACACCGCAGCGCAGGTCTTTCCGATGCTGCCCGAGAGACTCTCTACCGATCTTACTTCTCTCGGCGAGAACGCGGATCGGTTGGCGATCGTTTTGGAAATGACAGTCGGTGTGGACGGACGCGTTGCAGGCTCCGATGTGTATCGCGCGATCGTGCGCAATCGCGCGAAGCTCGCCTACAACAGCGTGGCAGCCTGGCTCGAAGGCAAGGGCGCGATCCCACCACGAGTCACCGCTGTTGCAGGTCTCGATGCTCAGCTGCGCTTGCAGAGTCGCGTGGCGCAGTCGATGCGCGGGTTGAGGCACGACCACGGCGCGTTGGGGTTGGAGACAGTTCAGTCTCGACCCGTCTTCGACGGCGATGCTCTCGCGGACCTCCTTCCTGATGAGAACAATCTGGCCAAGCAGTTGATCGAAGACTTCATGGTGGGTGCCAATGGCGTCACCGCTCAATACTTGGCGAAGAAGGGGTTCCCCTCGCTGCGCCGCGTTTTGCGCTCACCCGAACGTTGGTCGCGCATCGTCGATCTCGCGAACGAGCTTGGTGAGAAGTTACCGCCGGAGCCAAGTGCGCCCGCGTTGGAAGCATTTCTGGCCAAGCGTCGAGACGCGGACCTCGCCCGCTTTCCGGATCTCTCTCTGTCGGTCGTCAAACTTCTGGGCCGTGGCGAATATGTTCTCCAGCTCCCGGGTCAGTCAGCACCAGGCCACTTCGGACTCGCGGTGAAGGACTACACGCACTCGACAGCGCCGAACCGTCGCTTCCCGGATCTTCTCACGCAACGATTGCTGCACGCGGCAATCCTTGGCGCGCCTCCGCCTTACTCGCCCCAAGAGCTGGACGCGCTCGCTCGTCACTGCACCGAGCAAGAAGACAACGCGGCCAAGGTTGAACGTCGCGTGGGAAAGTCCGCTGGAGCGCTCTTGCTCGTGTCCAGGGTGGGCCAACGATTCCAAGCGATGGTGACGGGTGCTTCACCGAAAGGTACCTGGGCGCGCATCTCGCACCCTACCGTCGAAGGGAAGGTCGCGCACGGCGCTGAAGGACTCGACGTGGGCGACATGATCACAGTCGAACTCTCGAGCGTGGATGTGGATCGCGGGTTCATCGATTTTGCGCGCCTCCGAGAGACGTCTTGAGTCGCTCAAAAGTGCGACGACCGCCGATCGCCTACAAAAATGCCGAATTTCTCGAGAGCGACGAGGCTCGTCCGCTCCGAATTCTCGCTGAGTATCTCGATCCACTGCGCACGTTCACTCACGAAAATATCCGCGGCACCATCGTGTTCTTCGGCTCAGCTCGCCTGGCCGCCGACGGCCCGCTCGGTCGGTACTACGAAGACGCGCGCCAGCTCGCGAAGCTCGTGACCTCCTGGGCCAAGGAAGGATCGAACGCAAACGGTCTCGTCGTGTGCACGGGTGGAGGCGGAGGCATCATGGAGGCCGCCAACCGTGGCGCATCCGAAGCTGGAGGCAAAACGATCGGCCTCAACATTGGTCTGCCTCACGAGCAACGGCCAAACCCGTACATCACGCCAGAACTTTGCTTCGAGTTTCGATACTTCTTCATGCGCAAACTGTGGTTCGTGCACATGGCGCACGCGCTCGTCGTTTTTCCTGGAGGGTTTGGCACTCTCGACGAACTCTTGGAAGTCCTCACGTTGGCGCAAACCAAGAAGCTCGAACATCCCATTCCCATCGTCTTGTATGGGTCTACCTATTGGAATGAGATTCTGAATTTCGACGCGCTCGTTCGCCACGGTGTCGTCAGCGCAGAGGACCTCGCGTTGTTCCACTTCGCAGACGATCCAAAGTCGGCACTCCAATACCTGCAATCACGACTCCCCCAAGAACCCAAAGCGGATGCGCCTTGCTCGCCTTGCTTCGCGCGCTCGCGGACGCCGCACGAAGTGGACTGACGAGCCGCGACCGAGCTCATGATGTCCCACCCTTAGGGTCGCGATCTAAGTGATGCAATCCTTAGGGTTAGCGTCCTTGTGGGGGATAGGTGGCGACCGTTTGCCCATCATTTGGTCGCAGAATATGCCATGTGCTGCTGGCGTACGCGATGATGTGGCCACCCAAAAAGTAGTGGCCACGCCACTCGCCGACATAAGTCTTCCACAAGACCTGTCCAGCCGAGTTGACTCCCCATAGCTCGCAGTGGTCGTCATCGTCGTCGCGACTCGTCACGATCACGGTCAGCTCACCGTTGGTGCACATTTGGCCGGTCCAGTTGTCGTCTGGCTCCGTGCTCAGTTCGCCGAGGTCGAAGCGGATACCAAGTGTTTGAGGATCGACCCCAAGAATCCGCCGGTAGTCGGTGCCGTGATGCTTCTCGAGGAGCACAAAGAGGGTGGGACCACCCATGAGGAGCGAGCGAATATGAAACCCTTCTCGCAACACGACTGCGTTTGCTTGAGGCGCACCGAAAAGTTTTGCGCCGCTCTCGAGTGCACAAAAAATCCGACCGTGGCCCATGACCGAGGGCACGTCGTCTTCGATTTTTTCTACCGCTTCGAACATCAACTCTTTGTTGGCGACATAGTCAAAGAGCGCAAGACCCTCGCGGTCTCTCCAGTCCCAATTCTCCACCTGCCAGATGCCGAACTGCCCGACGATGTCTGCACGGCTCGGACGCTTGGAGAGTTGAAACACTGGTGCGCTGGACGACGGATGAATGACCACGGTCTGGTCGCCCTCGATCACCAGCAGGCCGGACGGACCGAGCGGAGTGATACGGCGAGGCATGCGCTCGCGATTCTCACGCCAAAGCAATTGCCCAGTGTCTCGGTCGAGCGACGTAATCGTGTCATCGACGCCTAGCGCGAGCAGCGCGCCGCGCTGACCGTCAGGTGTTGCGTCGATGATCTGCAAACCGCGATTGATGCCGTACGCGCTGTCGTCTTTGAGTCTGTCAGTGAACTCAGAGCCCCATTTCGACTGGCCCGTGAAGAGGTCGAGGGTGTGCAACGACCGCCCAATCGATACATAGACATTGCGACCACGCACGGCGAGCATGTCGTCTTCGACCGTTTCGACGCCGGCAGTCCCCACCAAAGCTTGCCAAGCCACGCGCTGGTTGTAGGGGTCGAATGCTTGCAATCGCGCAGGCTCTTTTTTGCCTGGCTGGTGAGCGCCGATGAGCGCAAATCCCACTTGCGGATCAAACGCGAGACATAAGTCCGACGGGTACTTCGAGAATGCCGGCTTGTTCGGCGAGCGGTCGTCGTCGTCGTCGTCGTCGTCACCAGCAGTTGCGGTGTTTTGGAACAGCGCCATGAGATCGCCCCCAGCCCCCGCGGCTTGCGCGCGCGGGGTCTGTAGCTTGGGCTTACTGCAATAAGGACAGAAGGGCGCCGCCGCGATTACTGGCGGGATCTCCGTCCGACAAGCTGGGCACGTTTGGTTCATCGGGCGAGAGAATACCGCGCCTGTCCGCGGACAGTGCAGCAAGTGTCCAGGACAACCCTCGCGACTCGAAAACCAGCAAAAACACGCCACACTGGTGACGGCACGCGCCCTGCTGAAGGAGGTGCGAACGCGTCAGCATCCCGTCTTCTCTCCCCATCTCACGCAGGAAAGTCCGATGAACACTCTCTTACTCAATGCCTCGCATCGCGTAGGCGTACCCTTAGATCCGCACTGCGGAACCTTAGGCTTCTGCCGATGAGAGTCGTGCTCATCGCCCTCGTCATCGCGTTATGCAGAGCCAGTGTCGCGCGCGCCGCCACAAGCACAGACCCCATAGAACAAGCCCCAGAGGAGGATGCTTCTTCATTCTCCACCGGGGCAGAGTGGGCGGTCGACTCGCAATTCGTCTGGCGCGGGATGGCGCTCAGCGCCGGGCCGATTGTCGAGCCCTCGGTCTACGCGAGTGTTCACGGGTTAACCCTCTCGTGGTCTGCTGTCGCGCCGATGCGCGCAGAGCCAACTGCGAGCGTCATCACCACTGACCTGAGCTACGCGTGGGACTACCACCACCTGAGGGTCGAGCCTGGTGTCCTCCTCTATGCCACGTTCAATGAACCTTATTCGGCAGAGGCCGCCCTCAGGGCTTCTTATGGTTTGGGGGCGTTTCGGCTCTTCACCGAAGACTATGTCGACCTAAGGCGCGCCCGAGGTGGGTACTTCGGCAATCTCGGGCTGTCTTGGGAGAGCGCGCTCCACGGGTGGAAGACACGCGCCTTCGTCGATGTCGCTTGGGCGACCGCCGTCTTCAACCGCGCCTATTTCGGCGCGAACAAAGCCGCGTTCGACGTTGGCGAGTTGGGCGTCGCCACCGAGGTGAACCTCACCGACTGGATGGTTCTCGGGCTCCACACGGAGTTGAGCTGCCTGCTGACTCCATCACTCGGTCACGGTCTCGGTCAGAGCGCAGTCCTGCTTCACGGGGGCGCATTCGTCGGTTTCGAGGTCGATTAGCCACACGCAAAGTCGCGCGAAAACGCGCCAAAAAAAACATGTCTGCGGAGAATGTCCATGCAAGCGGAAAGCGGAATCGTTTTGTCTAGTCGGGGAGCAAAGTCTCTCAATCAACGAGACCTCGCGTTGGGGTCGTTGTGTCGTGGTCCACTCCTGCCCAAGCTGGCAGAGCCGGGACTGTTGCACGCCATCTTCGAAGCAAGAGCGCGACAATCGCCAGAGAGCATCGCTCTTCGTCTTGGCACGCGCGCACTCACTTATGCCGAGCTAAACGCCATGGCGGAGCATATCGCCGCCGCGCTCACTCGACGCGGAATGGGTCCAGGGCAACTGGTGGCCGTGCAGCTGCCACGTTCGCTCGAAGTGCATGCCGCGCTACTGGGCATTCTCAAAACAGGAGCAGGTTATGTCCCGCTCGATCCGGAGTGCCCTGCAGATCGCGTGCGCTACGTACTGTCCGACTGCAAGGCAGCTGCTCTGATCACGTCTCCTGAGATGTCTGTCGTGGTCGACGCGCCATGTGATGTCCTGCAGATCG
>JAYVXK010000090.1:0-8693 GCA_043785265.1 Myxococcales bacterium
GGAGCGTCGACTGCTGCGTCTTTCCCAGCCTCGCTCCCGCCGTCTTCGCCGCCACCCGTCACGACACCGCCAGCGTCATCGACCGACGGCGCGAGATGAAGATCGTCTGCACAGGCGACCAACGAAAACCCCAACATCAAACCGAGACTGAGACTCATCGAACGCATGACATTCTCCATGCTGCAGTAGGCAGCGAAAGTTGGCGACTCTCTCGTCGCGGGTGCCTATCGACCGGGATGCGCTGCGGTTGCGTAGAAAATGAGGTTGGTCCGAAGTTACTTCGCTCGGGGCACTGGGCGACAAGGCGCCCGGCGCAATTCGGCCGTGATACACACGTCTTATGGGCCTTCAGGACACGATCGGACGCTGGCTTGGCCGTGTCGAAATCGTGCTTGCGGGGCTCGATGATCGCCTGCGTGATGGTGAGGAAGCACTCGCTCGTGGCGACTCGATGCGTGCGCGCGCTTCTGCGCATGCCATTCTGTCGCGCATCCCAGGGTCGCCACACGGACTCGCGCTCCTGGCAGACGCGTGTGCCGCGGCCGGTCTCGACGCCGAACTCGAACTCACACTCGAAGAGCTCTCCAAGCGCGCCGGCTCGCAAGCCGAGGTGTGGGTGCGTTTGGGTTACGCGCGACGCGCGACGGCCAGTCCGACCGAAGTCGTCCGCGATGCATTCGTGCGCGCGCTCGCCGTCGCTGAAGGTGGATCTCCCCCTCGTCGAGCCGCGTTGCTTGCACTCGCAGACCTCGATCTGTCCTTGGTCGACGGTGTGCGGGCAGATCTCTGGCTCGATCGTGCGGCAGATGACAAGTCAATCGACGTGGCGCGGCGACGCGCAGAAGTTCGACTTCTCGCAGGTGATGCCAAGGGCGCGTTGAAATGGCTCGAGCAAGCGGGCGATGATCCTCTCGATGGGCGCTTGGCTCTGGTGCGCGGGCGCGTCCTCACGATGATGCGCGACGAACGTGCGTTCCCTTCGCTCCTGCGTGCGCTCGTCATGGGTGAGCCTGGAGCGAGCGAAGTTCTGTCTTCTGCGCTCGCGTGGACACCCTCGAGTGAGGAGACGCGAGCACGCATTCGAACAGTCATCGAGTCGACCAGCGAGTCGGGTTCTGCGCGATGGCGAGCTGCATTTGCGCGCGCAGAAGGTCGACGCGAGGACGCCAAGAAGGCACTCACCGACGCGGTCGCGGCAGGATCAGCGGGTGCGGCGCGTGCGCTCCTCGATGTGGGTCTCGAAGACGGCGACGACGCCGCGGTCACCGCCTCTCTCGCTGCGCTCGATGCTGCACAAGACGACGACGAAATACGCGACGCGCGCAAACTCGCCCTGCATGACGACGCGGTACATGACTTGGACGCGCTCGGTTCGATTCGCGCGCCGCGAGTGAACGCGTTCGCCGACAAGAAACGCGCTGCGATTTTCGACGCATGGCTGCCGCCGAGAGCGCCTGCAGCGTGGCCTTCGATTTTGGCGCGCGTCGATGCGCATGCGCGCAAATTGCACGATCTCGACGCGACTGCGCGGATCGCCGAGCTCAGTGCAGAGCGATCACGTCCGCTTCGTATCGCGGTCGTCGGTGAGTTCAACGCTGGCAAGAGCACGTTCATCAACGCGCTGATTGGACAAGACGTCGCGCCCACGGGAGTGCTGCCGACGACGGCCACGCTGCATCACCTTCGCTACGCGCCGGATCCGATCGTGCGCATCTTGCTCGAGCGCGGAGACGATCCGCACGCCCCGGTCGAGCGCATCGTGCCAACGTCGGAGCTACGCGCGACGCTCAAAACCATCGACACTGCGCTCGTCCGGCGGGTCGAAATCTTGTTGCCGATCGCTTCTCTCACGCGCGCCGAGATCCTCGACACGCCCGGTTTCAACGCACCGGACGAGCGGCACACGGCAGCAGCACGCAACGCTTTCGACGAAGCCGACGTGGCGATCTGGTTGCTCGATGCGAATCAACCGCTCAAGCAAACCGAACGGGCGGTGCTCGAAAGCGCCCGGCAATCAGGCCTGCCCGTGCAAATGCTCATCAACAAAGCAGACCGTCTCAAGGT
Organism: Myxococcales bacterium; assembly: GCA_043785265.1. GTDB lineage: Bacteria > Myxococcota_A > Polyangia > Polyangiales > Polyangiaceae > JANYHY01. The sequence continues at coordinate 2,065 of JAYVXK010000090.1, forward strand.
CGAGGATCTTCCCAAAGTGCTCGCGATGGTCAACGAGTCCATCGGCGAGATCGGGCTCGAATCGTATCGGCCACCGGTCGCGTTCAGCGCGCGACTCGCGCTCGCAGGCAAGCTCGGTGACGCCTCCGCGATGGATCGCTCAGGATGGGCAGCCGTGTCGGAGTTGCTCGATCAAGAACTGATCGGCCGCAGTGACGATCTCAAAGAGCGCGCGCTGAGGCGCAGACTCGCGGCGATCGTGCGCGACTTGAAGAACACCGCGACGACAGCCGCGAGCGAGATCAAACAAGAACTCGACCGGTCCGAGGAGCGCCGAAAGGCTGCAGCTGCAGCCGCAGCCAAACTCGACGCCGAACTCGACGGGCACGCGAAGAGCGTCGCTGACGCACTCGGCCCGCATGTGGCCGATTGGCGGCGCGATGTGGAGGTCGTCGCGGTCGGTCGCGATGCAGCGGATGCGACGAGCGATCCCGTGGTCTCGCGGTATGCCATCGATCGCGCGCTCTCTCACTTGTGCGAGCCTGCAGCGCGAGCGCTCGCTGCGCTGTCGGGCGATGCGCAAGTGACGACAGCGCAATGGATGCCGTTGATGCGTGTCGCGGTGCGTGCAGCGGCGGGTGCGCCTCCAGGCAGTGCGTGGCTCGGCATGCTCTCGCGTGCGCTCGTTGCTACGGCAATCGACGAACTCGGCGCGCGCGCGATCGCAAAACCGGCACCGTCCTACGAGGCTGGTTTGCTGTCCGAACTTGCGTCGATGGAGGGCGTTCTCGCAGAAAGCGCCTTGCAGAAAGCCTCCGCGTGAGGCACTTCTACATGAGATGAGAACGCGTTTGGTCGTCGCGTCACTGCTTTGCGCGCTCGCGCTTACCTCGAGCGCGTCGAGCGCCGATCCCATCCTTGCAGTCGGTGGAGACGCTCTGTCGCTGCAGGCCGATCAACTCGACGTCGATGTGGCCACGGGCGAAGCGGTGCTCACGGGCAATGTCGCGTTGATGAAGGGCGACTTGAAGGTCGCGTGTCCGCGCATCGATCTCAAGTTCGACAACACCCCTCACGTGAAGTGGGCGAAGGGCTCTGGGGGCGTCTCGGCGGACGTGCGCGGCGTCCACGCAGAAGCTCCCGAGGTCGAACTCGACCTGCAACGTCAGATTCTCGAGCTGCGTGGTGGTGTGCGTCTCACACGCGGTCAGGGCTGGTTGCAGGCCGATCGCGCGACGATCGACATTGCCAGCGCAAAGGTGACTCTCGCGCAGGTCAAAGGCTCGATCCCCGTTCCGCCACCCAAGTGATGCCTCCTCTGATCGAAGGTCGCCTGCTGCGAGTGGTGCGCGGCGGCAAGATGCTCCTACGCGATGTGAACGTAACGGCGGCTGCGGGCGAAGTGCTTGGCGTGCTCGGACCGTCTGGCGCAGGCAAGTCGACTCTCTTCGGGGCGCTCACGGGCGATGCTCCATCCGACGCTGGCAAAGTTCTTTTGAATGGAACAGACGTGACGAGTTGGCCCTTGTGGAAGCGCGCCCGCGCAGGGGTTGGCTACGTGCCTCAATCACCAAGTGTGCTCCTCTCTCTCACGGTCGAACAAAACCTGGAGACTTTCTTTCGCATCGCGCGCGACGAGCCAGGCGACGTGCGCGCCGCAGCAGAGCGGGTCGGCCTGGGCGATCGATTGAACGTTCGAGCGGGCGACTTGAGCGCGGGAGAGCGCCGGCGCTTGGAGGTCGCGCGGGCGCTCGCTGCATCACCAAAGGTGCTCATTTGCGATGAACCGTTCGCGGGAGTCGATCCAAGCGGCGCGACGCAAATCGCCGCGTTACTCAGGCAACTTGCGGACGACGGCGCCGCCGTGATGCTCGCGGATCATCACGTCGCCGAAGCTCTCGGGATGTGCGACCGCGCTGTGCTCTTGCTCGACGGTGACATCGCAGTGGACGCCACACCCGATGACTTCCGTGCGCATCCGCTCGTGCAGGGTCGATACCTAGGTACGTGGACGCGTTCGATGCCGTCGCCGTCTTGATCTTTTCAAGAGAATTTTACAGAGGGCTCGGCGCTAGATCGCTCGACACCAACGTGATGTCCACGCGACGGTCGAGGGCCCAGCCTTCTTCGTCCGTGCCAGCGGCATCGATCTCGCCACGTGACGAGGACCCTACCCGATCGCTCGAGATCCCGAGGTCGTGCATGTAACGCCGCACGGAGTCGGAGCGCGCTTCGCCCAGCCCCATGTTGTATTCAGTTTCACCGCGGGGATCGGTTCTGCCGACCAGCGCGATCATGCGTCCGCGAAGCGCGCCGTCGGTCATGCAACGTGCGATGAGCGCGAGCACGTCGCGATCTTGCGGCTCGAGTTGAGTCGAGTCGAAGTCGAAGTGTGTCGCCGTCTTTTGATCGGGCAACGCGCATAGCCGCGCGATCTCTTGCGACACGTGTAGCCCTGGCGTCTCGACACCAGGTCCCGCATTGGCGCCGGGTGCCGCAGCGATGATCGGCTTTCCGTGCGCGTTCGGGACAAGAGCTTGCCCAGGTGGCGATTTGGCAGGCGTGTTTTCGCATGCGAACAAACAGCAGAGAGAGAACATCATGAGCGTGCGACCAAGCATGGCTTACTCCTGTTGAGTGATCGGCATAACAAGTCGCGCGCGATAGGCCCAATTTCGCGCGGTAGGGGCCACGCCGTTCGCCATTGTCCGGTAGCTTGCGAAGCACTACATATTCCTCTCATGGACCTCGACTCCTTCTTCGACGGCGACGGCATCGACATCCACCGACTCGCCGAAGTGCTCAACGGCATGGGCCACGCGGGCAGACTCGAGACGATTCGTCGTTGGGGCAAGCGCACGCAATCGCGGCTGTTCGAAGCGGTGAAAGGCAACCAACCTCTCACGCTCGACGACTTTGTCGCGCCCTCGCTCGAACCGCTGGTCGAAGTCATTCACCACGGAAAAAACACCCTGCCCGCGTTCACGCACTTCCAGAAGCGCTTCTGTAAGCCGAAGACCAAAGACGACGCGAAGGTGACCGAACTCTACGGATACAACCATCAAGACCTGCAGCCCATCACGGGCCCCGGCTACTTCGTCACTCACATGCCCGAAGGCCGCGAAGGCTCCGAGGGCGAAGTCGACATCGACTACCGCCGCATCCCACCGACCAAGCCCGCGACTTGGCCTGAGATTCAACCGAACGAGGCTCGTTTTGGGCGCTTCGTGTACTCCGGAATGGTGGACGTCATGCGTGGTGTCTCGAACCACGTGTCGATCGGTCGCGCCATGAAGGGCGGCAAGTACATGGACGCCTGGTTCGTCCTCTGCCGAGAGGATCGTCCGACCACTTGACGAGTCAAGCGCAGGGGGATCTCGAACTACGCGTCATTCACGCCATCTCGGAGGTCGCGCAGGCCGACTGGGATGCGCTCCTCGCTGACGACGGATCGCCCTTCGTCGAATGGACTTGGCTCGACTGTCTCGAAGAGGCTGGGTGCGTGGGCTCTTCGAAGCAGAGAGGCGAGACGGATCACGCGAGCGGATGGGTGGCGTGTCACTTCACGATCTACCGTGACGACAAGCTGATTGCAGCCGCGCCTGCCTACGTGAAGGGCAACAGCGAGGGCGAGTTCGTCTTCGACTGGAGCTGGGCCGACCTCGCGTCGCGCATGCATGTTCCCTATTTCCCGAAGCTGATCATCGCAGTTCCGTTCTCTCCCGTGACGGGTGAGCGCGTGCTCGTCGCACCGGGTGAAGACCGCGACGCTCTCACGACATTGATCGCGCGGGCCGCACGGGATGTCGCGAGCAAGCTCGGCGCGCACGGTGCGCATGTTCTCTTTCCAAAAGAAAAAGAAGCACAGCTGTGGGAAGGCGCGGGATACCTGCGGCGCGTCGGGGTGCAATACCACTGGCACAACGCTGGCTACGCGACGTTCGCCGACTTTCTCGCGACCTTCAACAGCAAGCGTCGCCATCAGATCAAGCGAGAGTCATCACAGGCCGAAAAAGACGGCGTGATCATCGAGACGCTCACGGAAGACCGCATCAATGTCGAAATGGTCGACGCGATGTACGACTTTTATCTCACGACCGTCGACAAGTTCAGTTGGGGACGCCGCTACCTCAATCGCCCATTCTTCGAGCTCATCGCGTCTCGTTTCAAAAGACGGCTCGCCTGGGTCGTTGCGAGCAAAGATGGCGCGCCGATCGCGGGTGCGTTCAACATGCAAAAGGGCAAGCGGCTATACGGTCGCTATTGGGGCGCCACCGTCGAGATGCCCTTTTTGCACTTCAATGTTTGCTACTACCACGGCATCCAGCACGCGATCGCTCATGGGCTCGAAGCGTTCGAGCCTGGCGCGGGCGGTGAACACAAGCGGCCGCGCGGCTTTCAGCCAACCATCACGCACTCGGCGCATTGGGTCGAACACCCACGTTTGAGGGCGATCATCGATCCCTTCCTCGATCGAGAGCGCGCGGCGATCATGGAGTTCGTGGCCAAAGGCGGCGAAGACTGAGCTCTCAGAGCGAGTCTTTTTGGGCGCGTCTCGCGCCGAGTTCTGCCGCGTCTTTGGCGCGAACGAACGGGTTGCATGCGCGCTCGTCACCAATGGTGCTTGGCACGGTGATCTTCGTCGCGCGGGCACGATCGATCGCCGACTTCACGTCAGTGTTGTTGGGCTCGATGTGCGCGGCGAAACGCAAATTCGCTTCAGTATATTTGTGACCGCAGTACATGCGCGTGTCGGCGGAGAGAGCCGACAGCTTGCTCATCGACTCGAACATCATCTCCGGCGTCCCCTCGAAGAGCCTGCCGCAACCCGCGACGAACATCGTGTCGCCCGTGAACACGGCTTGTGCGGCGCCGCTCTTCACCACATACGCGATTGCTCCCAGCGTGTGACCGGGAATGTGCAACACGTGCACGTCGAGTTCACCCAAGGTGAGAGAGTCGCCCTCTTTCACGAACATGGTCTGCCCAGGCACGCGCCCCTTGTCGGACTCGTGCGCCACGATCGTGCCTATTTTTAGAGCCTCCGCGACTGACTCATTGCCGCCCGTGTGGTCGAAGTGATGATGGGTCGACCAGATCGCAGTCGGCACAACCGCGTGAGTCTGCACAGCCGCGATGATGGGCGCGTGCTCCGATGCGTCGACGATCGCGCACGCGCCCGTTTTCTCGCACACGAGCAAGTAGCTGTAGTTGTCCTTCAAACACGGGACGATCTCGATACGCATCTACGGTGTTTTCCCATTCCCTGCGGAGCCAGCATCTTTGGCTCGGTTGTAAGCGCCGTTCAGACAATCGTCTTTGCACGAGGTCGGCGGCACATCGACCACGGTCTTTTCAAACGAACGAAACCGCTGCACCATATCGCTATAGTCCGCTCCGCTCGTGATCGGTTTGAGTTCTTCTGGGTCGGCAGCGAGATCGAACATTTGCATGTATTCGTTCAATCCAAACGCGATGACCTTCAGGTTTCCGTGAACGAGCGCGCGGCGTTTGTCGTTGTCGCTCGTCTGCGGCAAATCGATGACGACGTCGCGCGGAGAGGAAGCGCCGGCATCTGGATCGGCGAACAGTTCGGGCACGAGGCTCTTTCCTTCGAACGAGGCCTCGGGCGGCAGACTGAACAAGTCGAGGATGGTCGGCGCGAGATCGATCGCGCTCACTGGATGGTCGATGTGATGCGGCGGAGCGTCAGGAACCACGAACATCAACGGCACACGCACGAGGTTTTCCCAAAGTTCGAATCCGTGCACCACCTGATGATGCTCGCCGAACGCCTCGCCATGATCGGCGCTGACGATGATCGCCGTGCGCTTGCCCCACGGTTTGGCTCGCACAAAATCGAGCAATTTGCCGATGTATTGGTCCGTATAGGTGACCTCGCCATCGTAATAGTCGCGCGCGCGCGGACCATACGAGATCCCCTCGTGCGGTTTGTATCCGTCGTGTGGATCGGTGAAGTGAAACCACGCGAAGAAGCGTGACGTGTCGTTGATCGGATCGGAAAGCAATTTTTCCGCGATCGCCTCGAGGTCGGGCGACGTGATGTTGTCGTCAGTCGTGTTGCTCCACTTGAGATTGGGCACGACTTCGTACGCGTCGAACCCCTGCTTGAAGCCGGCATCTTTGAAGTAACCGTGCGAGTGCCCCGCCATCGTGTGGATGGACGCCTCGTGGAGCACCTCGGGAAAGAGCAGATTCTTGTCTGCGTACACTCCGAAGAAATAGCCGTCGCGCGTGAGCTCGCCCGGAAGTTTGCCGCCGAGCAAGCCGCCAAGACTCATCGATGTATACGAAGACAGCGAATAGGCGCGCGAGTAGTCGACACTCGCTTTTTCGAGTTCGGTGAGTCGCGGTGCGATCGGCCGCGGGTATCCACTCCACGGCATATCGGCGCGCAGACAATCGATCGTGATCAAAAGGACGTTGAGATCGGCAGGCGGACGCATCACTCGCGGAGGGACCGCGAGCGCGACCGACGCGTCAAGCGCGGGTGCTGCGTCGACGCCACTCGATGGCGCAGACGCAGACTCACCGCACTTGCATGACGCGATCGCGCCTAAAAACAGGCCCCCGAAGACGAGACGGCGCAATTACTCGATGTAGATGCGCGCAAACGACGCGGCGGGTTT
>JAYVXK010000091.1:0-8693 GCA_043785265.1 Myxococcales bacterium
GCCGTTCGCTTGCGCAGCGGCGTTCACGACGTCGATCCGAAGCGATCCGACCGCGGGCCCGATGAGCACGAGCGACAAGACGAAGCACGCGTCCGCGAGTCGACTGAGCAGGAACTTCTTGTGCGCGACGATGACCGCTTGGCGGCGCGTTCGATAGAACGTGAGGAGCTGATGCAACCCGACGTCCGTCGCGAACCACGCCAGCACGAGCACCGCGAGGTGGTTCGAGGTCACGAGGACGGTGACCGACGCGACAGTCAGCAAGAGCGATCGTGCATAGCGATCGAGTTCGCGTTGCCCGACGAGGTACGTCCGCGAATACCGGACGACGACGACGGCAAGCGTACAGACCAAGACGAACATGGCGCTCGAAACGATGTCGAGCTGCACGACGTCGTGCATCACCGAGCCTGGCCTGGTCGTGCGTGCGTCGTAGCCCGCCCAGGAGAGCAGCGGGCGGAGAATGACCGCGAGATACGCGAGCCCCGCAGCGAAGGTCGTGATGACGGACGCGAGCGTCAAGACGCGAGACGGTTGTCGCGAAACGAGAAACGCGGCAATGACGAAACACGCGGGAACGAGCGAGGCGAGAACCAGCGGTAAGAGCGAAAGCAGATCATGGCTCGCCATGCGTCAACCCTTATGCCTGCAAACGATGAAGGTTGGGAGCCGTTTTCTCTCTTGTATTTTGAAACAGGCGCGCGCGACAGAGCAACGCAACAGATTGTCGAAGGGCGTCACAGAGACAGTGGGGTGTACTAAAGTGGCGAGCCGTGCCTTTGGAGGATATTCGACCATGCGCCTGATTCCGGCTCTGAGCCTCGTCGTTGTGCTTGCGGCGTCGTGCTCGATCGACACTGCTCCTCGCGGTGCTCGCGCCACGCCGAAAGGGCCCGGTGCCCGTGTCGTCTTCGATCTGACGCGCCGGCCGCTTCCTGAGCTGCCCCTGCCCAACGATGTGGCGACATTTCCCGATCCGACGAGCCGCACGGGGCTTCGCCCGAACGTGAGCCTCATCGCGCCGACGAACATGGAGCGGGTCGCGCGACTTGGCCTGTCCGAGCTCGAAGGCTGGGGAACCTACGCGCCCATCACAGTCGCGTTCTCCAAGAGCGAGGACTCGTCGGGCACGGACCCCGCGATCGATCTCGACACCGTGCGGCGTCGCATGCCAAAGGGCGACTTCGATTTCGCCGACGATCCGGTCTACGTGATCAACTTGAAGACAGGAGTACCTGCGGTGCTCGACATGGGCTCGGGGAGCCAGCCAGTCGTGATGCGCTCGCCGGGAAACTACTGGTCGAACGACTCGCACGCGAACGAATCGAACCTCTACTACGAGACGCGCGAAGAAGGCCGCGGTCTCACCCAGGCAAACTACCGCCCCGAGCTCGACACCGATTTCGACGGGGTGCTCGACCACCCGAACACGCTTGGCGCAGGCGGCATCGACACGTACGACAATCTCCTCACGTGGTACGAGCGCGAGTCCGACACTCTGATCATGAGGCCGCTCGTCCCGCTCGAGGAGAAGACCGAATATGCGGTCATCCTCACGGATCGTCTCGTCGGTCCGGAAGGGCATCCCGTTGTCTCGCCGTTTCCGTTCGTGCACCATCCTTCGCAGGTCCAGCAGGCCTTCCGTGTCCGTGACGTGCTCAACGATCCAACGCACAAGAACTACTACGGCGACCTCGCGAGCACCGGGCTCGATCACGTGGCGTTCGTGTGGACGTTCACGACGCAGCCCATTCAGGAAGACCTCCGCATCCTTCGCGATGGGCTCTACGGCGAAGGCCCCTTCGCGCGCTTCGCCCAGCAGTTTCCCGCCAAGCTCGCCTTGTTGCCAGCGGCGGGGACCGTGGGTGGAGGCGACCCGCAACCAGCAGGTTGGCAATCCGACCCGAGGTGCGCGGTTCCGGCCGTGAAGCCGTACGTGCTCAACATCGGCGATCCGAAGATCCTCCAACAGTTTGCGGACATCGTGACGAGAGTCGGCGGGGGCAGCGCACGAGACACGGCGGCGACAGTCGAGAGCCTCTCGCACGTCGATCACGTGGTCATCGGCACCTACCAGTCGCCTTACCTGATCGGCGATCCCAAACACGAAGGACCAGACGATCACTTCCAGGTGAACTTCCTGACGGGGGAGGGCCAGGTCGGTAGCGACATGGTCCACTTCTGGATGGTCGTGCCGAAAGAAACGGCGACGCACAAGCAGCCATTTCCAATCTCCGTCTTTGGCCACGGGTATGGAGGCAACTCCGAGAATGTGATGTCGCTCGGCGGGGAGCTCGCACGGCAGGGCGTGGCGTCGATCATGATCGACATGCCCCACCACGGGCTCGCTCTCAACGCGGGTCAATCGGTGCTCGTTCGCGGGGCGTTCCAGCCGATCTGCTACGCGCCTCTCGCGGACGCGATCCTCATGGGAAGGTCGCAAGACGTGAACGGCGACGGCGTGCCTGACTCCGGCTGGTGGTGGTGGACGCCTCACCTCTTCCACGTCCGCGACAACGTACGCCAAGGCGTCCTCGATTCGATGCAACTCACTCGAATCTTGGCGACCTTCGACGGGCACACGCGCTCGGGCCAAGACTTCAACGGGGACGGGACCCAAGAGCTCGCCGGTGACTTCGACGCGAACGGAGTCCCGGATGCGAGCGGCCCCATCACGGCTGGTGGAGGTTCGCTCGGCGGCATCATCACGCAGGTGCTGGGCGGTGTGGACCACCAGGTGGTGGCGGTGACTCCTGTCGTGGGCGGAGCAGGCCTGACAGACGTGGGGATACGATCGTATGGCGTCGCCAACGCCGTGATGGAGCAGTCGATGACGCCGTTGATCGTCTCGGTGCTCGCCTCCGAACGTCCCGCCAATGGAGACACCAAGAACACGAACTGCAAAAACGACGAGCGGAGTGTTCGCTTCGTCCTCAATGACGGTCGAGACAGCCCCGAGATGGAGATCGCCTGCCTGCACGCAAGTGAGCTTGGTGCGGGCATGACCATGCGTGTCGCGAACCTGACCTCGGGTGAAATCCGCTGCGCGGGAACAGTGGACGGGGCCGGACACTTCCGTGTGCCGCTGCCTGCATCCGTGGGCGATCGCCTCGACCTCCAAGTCTTCACGATTCCGAACGCGGTGACGTCTTACGCGACGTGCGACATCGTGCCGGGTGCACCAACGGGTCGCCGCATCATGACATTCGAACAGCCGGCACCGAGCTACAAGGCGGTCGCTTCGAGTACGTGCGCAGGAGCCTCCGGGTGCGCTCAGTTCACGGACCGGTTTTTCCCGGTTGGTGACCCTCTCCTCGCGCCGCAAGAGGGCCTCGGGCTCGTGCGGCAAACGCCGCTCTTTCGCCGGTTCTTCTTCCTCGGGCAAATGGTTTTGGATGGGGCAGATCCGGCCAACTTCGCGCCTTACTACATGCTCAGGCCGCTCGCGGATCCCGCAGGCAAGGTGGTCGGCCCACGACCGATGTTGAACATCGCCAGTGTGGGCGACAACTATGTGCCAGTCGCGACCGAGATCTCCGTCGGGCGCGCGGCAGGAGCGGTTCCCTTTCTCCCGCCGTCGTTCGTCGATCGGTTTCCCGAGTGGGCGCAATACGCAACCCCGGCGTCCTTGTTTGCCGAGTTCGGAAACAGAACGCCGAACCAAGTGCTCGTCGACACGTACACCACCGAAGGCATCAGTCGGCTTGCGCGCTTTCCGGCTGGTCCGACCTGCAGCGCCAATGCGATCCCGGCTTCTGACTGCGCCGCCACGATCGCACCATCGAAGTGTGCGCAGGCGCTATTCGACGTCGACTGGCTCGACGAAGGCGCGATGCCCTTCGCCCAGCAGCACCTTCCCAGTCCACTGCGCCTCGTGCGTCGCATGGACGTGCCCGTGACGAACTCGGCATCGCTCGAACAAGCGTGGGCGCCGCGCATCACCGGTGCCCCCTTTGGCACGTCGGGCTGGCAAGGCGGCGCGCCTCTGCTCGCGCAACTGCAGATCTATTCGGACCCCGGCGGCACGCACGGTCCGCAAGGTGGCCCCTGCACGGTCTGGGACCCTCAGATGTACGGCCTCGGCCTCGCGACGCATTTCTTGGAGACGTCCGGCCGCGATGTCCTGTACGTCTCGCGGCCGCGCGGACACGCATGCCTGGCGACGCACTCGTGCAACTTCGAGCAGTAGCCTCCTCGTCCCGAGAACATGGGAAGGTCCTCAATACGTCCAGCGCCTCAAGCGAGCGCACGCGTCGGTTGGGCACTCGGATGCGGATTGCCAGTCGAGCCATCGGGCCTCGCCGTCGGACGCGACGTTGACCGAGAAGAGTTGCTCGGCGAGTGGCACGTCGAACGAGCCGGACGCGACGAGGCGCACGCGAAACGGGAGCATGCCCGTGTCCTTGTCGTCGATCGCGCGGTGCACCTTGCCCCAGGCGAAGCGGGTCGCGTCGTAGTCGACTGGAGTTTTATCGCGCGGCGCACGCACGAGGGCGAGCGACACCGTCGAGCACTTGTGGTCGACGACGGTCTGGGACAAGAACAGCTCGTCGGTGTAGATGCCGCGCGCGGACTTGCGGGTCTCAGGCCAGCCGTCTCCTCGCGAGCCGCCGTCGTCGAAGCCGTAGCGACTGACCATCACGAGGAAGCTCGGGTTCTCGCCGTCGTAGATCTTGGAGAGGGTCTGCGGCAAGACCACGGTCGCGTAGATCGACTCGCCCACCTCGAACGCGGTTTGGCTCGCCGTCGGCGGAACGGCGCAGCCGTTGACCACGCGCGGCGGGTCGTGGGAGAGGACGACATGACCGGGAACGTGGTCCCACTCGGACTCGCCCGAGGGATGCGCGGCGGGGAGGCCGCAACCGAGGAGCGCGACAGCGGCGATGGTGATTCGAGGCAGAGAGTCCCTGCGCGAGGCGGAAACGAGGTGCATGCCCAAGGACGAGCAGGGCGCGTGCCAAGCGGGAAGCTCCGTCGGCGTTTGACGTAGACTCGATCAGACCCGCTCAGTCATGTCTTTTTAGACCTTCCCACGAAGTGAAAACGGCGCGCTCGCCCGCTACGCACACGTCGTGCGTGCAGGTGCCAGGAATCAGACCGGAGTCGCCGCCATCTCCACCATCCGGGACGCAGCTCTTGGACGTGTTCGCATCGACCGACGCATCGGGTCTGACGGGTTCTGTGGCGCCCTGACCACGATCATTGTCCACGCCAGGCGACGCAACACCCGCGACGGGAAGGGTCTCCGAGAATTGCCAAATGGTGTAGTTCGACCAATGGGAAGGTACCTTGGGCTTGGCTGCTTTCGTGTAGTGCGCAATCCACAGCGGGTTGCTCGAGAAGTCAGGGTTGCCCAGTGTGCTGATCCAGAACGACGGCCCGGTGTAGATGATCAGCGTCGCGCCCAGCTTCTTCTGCGCTTCGTCGAGGAATGCGCGAATTGACGACACGACGTCACTTGGCGAAGCGCCGTCAGTCACTTCGACGTCGAGCATGCGCAAGATCGGTGGCTGCGTTGAAGCCCTGACTCGAGAGGACTGCGGCGAAGAAATCGGCCTGCGCGACAGGGTCTTTGATGCTCTGAAGAAGTGATACGCGCCGCGTGACATCCCGGCGGCCTTGATGCCCTTGTAATGCTTGGAGAAGGCACTGTCGCTGTACTTCGTTCCTTCAGTCGCCTTCGCGTAGGCAAAGTCTTTGGTCGTATGGACCGTGGCCCAATCGATACGCGGTCGTCACCTCCGTTGGGCCGAGCACTCCCATGCCATCCCCGACGATCGACTTGACGACGATGGTGCTGGCGATCAGCGGCGGCGCGATCGCTTTCGTCGCGTTCGGCGTCGACTTCCCAGAGTCTCGGTGGCGCTTCTCGCGTCTCGCCTGACGAACACTAGACTCAACCGCCAGCCCACGGTGGCCGCAAAAAGTCGCCGCTCGCGTGGAAGCGTTGCTCTCCTCAGTTCAAAATGGGCGGTGGTCGGTTCACCGTATTCGAGTCGAACGTCACCGCGCCGGTCTGCGTGAGGAAGCGGCCGTCCATCGTGGCGCCGGTCTGCACGGTGATCGAAGTTTGCGTGAGGAAGTTGCCGACCATGGTCGTGCCGACTCCGATGGTCGCGGACGAGCCGACGTTCCAGAACACGTCGTCGGCCTGGGCGTTGTTGATCAGCAAGACCTTACGATTCACAGTCGAGACAAAGGTCGAAGCAATCTGGAAGACCCAGATCGCATTCTGATCGCCCGAGGCGTCGAGAGTAAGATCTCCAGAGCCGAGCGCGAGCGACGAACTCGAAACGTAGAGCCCCGGTTTGAGTGTGAGTCCGCCGAGGTCGCCAGAGATGGCTATTGGCGCACCACCACGTGACGCTGCGTCTTTATAGGCGGCGTTGAGGTCCGTCTTGGCGTTGGCGGCCGCCGCATCTGTCAAGTGGACTACGCCGTTCACGACGCCGGGGGGAAATCCGGTGATGGCGCTGCCCGGGCTGATGCCGACATTCCCGTTGATGATGGTGGGGCCAGTGTTGGTGATCGTAGAGCCTGCAAGCACGACGAACGAAGCGGCTGCTCCAAGAGACACGTACGTCTGACCGCTCCCATCGCTTGCATCGGAGGTGGTGGTTGTATCATCCGTCGCGTCCAGGTCTGCGGTGGTTGCATCGGTCGCATCGGTCGCGGCGGACGTTCTCTCGTCGGTTGCATCAGCAGGGGTCGTCGCGTCGCGATCATTGCCGCTGGGCACTCCGGCACCGTCGGTACCGCAGCCAGGAAACACGAGCGCGCCAACGAGCGCGCCGACAGCCAGAATGCACGTGTAGCTCTTCCCAGTCATCGTACCTCCATCCGCTCGCAGCGAGCCCAGCCGAAGTTCCGATGCGTTGGCGATCTATCGAGCCTAGGCTTTAGCCCCCGCGTGTCAATGATTACAACAACGAGCGCACACACACATGTCGCTCTACCGCGAGAGGCAGATCGGTCAAAGAGCCCGCAATGGGAAGATCGTGGGTCTTCCCAAGGTGGACTCCATCACCTGGTGCGCGACGCTCGTATGCGTCTCGTTAGTCCCCGCCCGCGTCGGCACAAACAAAGTAGCCCGGGGGATAGATCGTCTCGACGTTGGCGCTCACACTTGTTGGCACGCAGCGAGTGCCAGTCGGGCATGTGCCGGCGTCGGGTACGCAGAAGTGCCAGCGGCAATGGTTCGCGGCGACACAATTGTTCGAAGCATTGGCATCGGAAGACGTATGGACGCAACAGAGGTTTGCATTGATGTTTCCGGCATCGCATTGGAGGTCATCGTGACATCTGATTGGGACGTCGCACTTAGTCGCGCAGCTCCCCGCGTTGTTCGCTTGGCAACAGTTTTCCGCGTATCTCGGCAAGCAGTATGTGTCCCAACACGGAACGCTTAAGGGTCCCGCCTCTCGCGGCGGCCCGGCGTCCGAACCCTCTTCGTAGGTCGGGAAGATCACCTGGCAGCTCACGAGCGTGCCGACCAGCATCGCCATTGCGAGCGCGAGACGAAGAAGGTGGCCGCTGCGCACGCAACGACCATCGCATCGCCAAAGTCCAATGTCCAGGCGCCGTCGTGTTGCCGTCCCATGTGAGGAGCGCTCGCGAATCTCGTCGCCCCCAATCGCCGTCACAGCGATTGCGGCTCTGATCAACTTGATCATGGGCGAGGATCGATCTGATCGCCGCGATGGACTCAGCCCATCGCCCGGCAACTGTTTTTGCGGCGAATACTCACGGCTCCGGCGTCGTCAGTCGCTTTCAGCCCATGGCATGGTGCATGCTCCATCGACTCGCATCTAGCTCAATCATCGTCCCCAAACACGGGTGCAATATCTGAGACTAGAACGTCCGTTTGCGAAAGGTCTTCAACATGTCGGTGATCGTTGCTTCCTCAAGCATGCTGGCTCGTTCCCGCTTCGCGCGGGCGACAATCGCGATGACCCTGGCGCTTGGGTGCTCTGCATCCGCGGGCGACGGTCTGGGTGGGTCGGACGCGAGCGTGGACTCGCCAGGCGTCGTCTTGCGAGACGGCGGTGCAGATGCGGCAGATGCAGATGCCAATGCGGATGGCACGGTGTCCGTCGCTAGCGGCGACGCGGACGCGTACTGCGCCAACGGAGTCGCGAAGGGCGGGATCGACAACGGCGTTCAACTCCCGACCCGCTGCTACGCGACTGCGAGCGCAGGTACACCTTCCCACGGAAAGACATGGGCAATCGCGAAGCGCGCAGACTGGGACGCGGCGCTCACTGGCTTGGCATGCGGCGACGAACTCGTCATCAAGGCCGGCACCGTGTTGGACTTTGCGAATCCGACGACCCTGCCTTCCAAGAACTGTGCGGATGGGGCGTACATCACGATCCGTTCGAGCGGCACTACCGACCAGGCGTTTCCCAAAGAGGGCACCCGACTGACGCCGTGCTTTGCTGGCATGCCGACCTACCCAGGTCGCGACGCATACCCCTGTTCCAGTAGTCCGACCAACCTTTTGGCAACTCTGCGGGCTACCGACTTTTCGACTGGTTCGACGCCGCTCGTCGTCAACGGCGATCACTACCGCCTAGAGGGGCTAGAGATCACACGCGTCAATACGCCTGGGCACCTTACCGCGTTGGTCACCATCGTCGATGCGACGACGAGCCATCACGTCATCATCGATAGGTGCTGGATACACGGCACGG
>JAYVXK010000092.1:0-2627 GCA_043785265.1 Myxococcales bacterium
CGAGGTGAACTCGAAGAGCCTCTCGAGACCGGCGACGTGATCACGGAGTTTTCGACCGCCGACGGTGTGCATCACGTGCTCGCAAAAGTGACGGCGCGCGACGCGATTCGCGCGATCACCGACGGCGTCGCGAAGTCGACGTTGCTCATCGCGGACGGTCATCATCGTTACGAGACGGCGTTGCGTTATCGCGGCGAGGCTCTCGGCCCTGATGCAGACGTTCGCGCCGAGCCACGCTACTTCATGACGTTTCTCGTCAACGGCGACGACCCCAACTTGGTCGTCTTTCCGACGCATCGACACGTGCACTCGCTCGGCAATTTCTCGTTCGACGATCTCATCAAGCGAGCCGCAGACACATTCATCGTGCGTGTCCTCGCGATCAAGATCACGCCTGAAGCCGCCACCAAAGAGCTCGCAAAAGCGGCAAAAAACGGCCCTAGCGTGTGTGTCGTCGCGAAAGGCGGTCTGGCGGCGATCCTCACGTTGCGCGCAGATGTCGACCTCGGCAAACACCCGCAGCTCGGTGACAAACCCGAGGTGCTCCGCAAAACGGACGTCGCGATTTTGCACTCAGCCGTCCTCGAAGCGCTGCTCGGCATCACCCCCGACATGCAAGCTGCCAAGACCAACATTTGGTATCCGCAGGACACGCGCGCCGCGATGAGTGAGATCGAGGCCGGAAAAGGTCAGGCTCTTTTTTTGATGAACGCGACACCCGTGTCTCAGGTGCGCGATGTGGCCGAGGCAGGCGAAGTGATGCCGCAGAAGTCGACGTTCTTCTATCCGAAAGTGCTCACCGGATTGGCGATTCACACACTCGATCCATCACGCGTCGTAGCGTCGTAATGTCGGAAAAAATGCCGATTTCGAGCGCGATTCGGCTAGAAGGTGACCTACGGGGATACGACCTCCTCCTGGAGCCACCATGAAAACGATCACACGCTTCGCAGTTGCATCGCTCACGGCAGTTTCGGGTTTGTTGTTCGCGTCGTCTGCTGACGCTGCAGACTCCACGCGCGGACCTTGGTACGTGCAGGCCTCTCCGATCGGCCTCGCGACGTTCACGATCGCGGATGTCTGCACGCACGATCCCATCCGAGGTGACATCTGCACGGGCGGCGGAAGCGCGATCACCTACCGAGCCACGGTCGAGTTCGGGTACCACTTTTCGGGTCGACACGACGGATTCGTACTCGGGCTAAGGCAGAGTTTCTTGCTGGGAAGCGCGGTCG
The DNA here is from genome assembly GCA_043785265.1 of Myxococcales bacterium. Classification (GTDB taxonomy): domain Bacteria; phylum Myxococcota_A; class Polyangia; order Polyangiales; family Polyangiaceae; genus JANYHY01. The sequence goes on from JAYVXK010000092.1 coordinate 1,236, forward strand.
CGGGCGTCAGCCAGGTTCGCGCAGGCTGGGACATCACCATCCCAATCAAGGACTACGAACTCACCATCGCTCCCTACGGCGTCGTGGGCGTGGCTTACTTATTTACCGGCAGCAGCCCGTCTTTCACGTTCGGCGCGGGTGTCGAGGGCAAGTTCTTTTTCTTGAAGGGACTCTATGCCTTCCTCCAACCGGCCGAGCTGAGCGGTTTGGTCGCCGGCCGAATCACCGGGCTCTCCTACCAAGCCGGCGCAGGCATGGGATACGCGTTTTGAGCGTGCGATCGTGCCAGCAGGCAAGGCTACCGATTTGGCTAGCTACAACCGTACGTCTGTTGGGACTGGCGCGAAGCTTGCGGCGGGCTTAGTTTCCGCTTGAGTGACGAGCAGCATAAGAACGAAAGGCCTTAGGAGACCATGACCGACAAGAAGAACCCCACTCCGCCGAAGCCCGATGAAGACGTGGTGCAGTTCGGCGACGAGCTGCCGGTGCTTCCCATTCGCAATGCCGTGCTTTTTCCTGGAGCGGTTGCGCCGTTCGACGTGGGCCGCGAGAAATCGGTCGCGCTCGTCGAAGACGTCGACAATCTCACGTCGCCCGTGATCGCGATCTTCGCGCAGAAGGATCCGTCGACGGACGATCCCGGCATCGACGACTTGCATCAAGTGGGCTGCGCGGCGCGAGTGCTCAAGGCGCTCAAGCATTCGAGCGGCAACTACTCGCTGATCCTCCAGGGACTCACGCGCATCAAACTCGAAGACGTGACGCAGACCGCGCCTTATCTGAAGGCCAAAGTCCGTCGCTTGGACGAGGCGGGCCTCGAAGACGACGAAGCAGAAGCGCTTAGCATGAGTCTGCGCGACATCGCCAAGCAGGTCATTCAACTGATGCCTGAGTTGCCGCGCGAAGCGGGCTCGCTCATCGATTCGATCCAAGCACCAGGTGCTCTCGCCGATCTCGTCGCCGGCAACTTGGATGCTCCAGTCGAAGAGAAGGCCACACTGCTCGAGACCGTCGACGTGAAAGAGCGCATTCGCAAAGTGCTGCGCCTGCTCACTCGCCAACTCGAAATCCTCAAAATGCGCGAGCGCATCAACTCGCAAATCAAAGAGGAAATGGGCAAAAACCAGCGCGAATACGTGCTGCGTCAACAGCTCAAGGCGATCAAAGAAGAGCTCGGTGAGGACGACGGCGATCAAGGCGACCTCGACGGTCTCGAAGATCGCATCTCCAAACCCAACCTGCCCACCGAGGCAGAGCAAGTCGCGAAAAAGCAGATCAAGCGACTGCGCAACATGCAAGTCGGCTCGGCCGAGTACACGGTCGTCCGCACTTATCTCGATTGGATTTTGGATCTGCCTTGGCACAACGCCACGCTCGACAACCTCGAGATCG
>JAYVXK010000093.1:0-2626 GCA_043785265.1 Myxococcales bacterium
TGAGAACCTCGGTAGTGAGTGGCCGACCTAGTGGCCGACTGGATAGGGGACCGCTTGAAGAAACCGGACCGCGAGCCCGGACAGATGCGTCGGTTCTCCGGGCGCTTCGCCGTGATGAAATTCGACACCGACCACCGCGTCCGCGCCCATTTCAGCGGCGCGTTTTCGCAGCATCGCGAGCGCTGCGTCTTGACTGCCTACTGCAAGGTGCGCGTCGATGACGCCAACGACCTCAGTGGGTCGATCGAGATGAGTCGATTGCAGTACCAAGACGCGCGACGGATCGCCGTGAGCGGCTGGTGCGTTCTGCGGGGCGTCCGACACGACTTCACGGCCGTCGGACGCGAAGACCGTCGTCGAGGAGCTCTGTGAGTAGTTGACTGCAGTCTCTGGGTGATACTCAGGGTGGTATTCGTTGCCGCACGCCGCGAGCGACAAAGTGAGAGCGAGGATGGGGAGTCGCGAGGCAGCCACGAGCACTCCCTCTACAACTCGCGTGCCACGCACCGCCGACGTGCCGGCGCGCCATGTCTGCGCTCGAATCCATCAGCGGGGCGCATTGGCGATGAGGAGTGCAGCGGCAGAAGTGCCGTGCGAGGAGGTTCCCTTGCGACAACGCGTCTCGCGTCGAACTCGTCGACTTCGGAAGTACCGATGTTCTGCGAGACTCAGCGAGTGGCACGCAACGTGGAATGTCCGCCACCATGCGCCTCATCGCCGTTCTTCTTCTCGTCGCGCCGCTCGTCGCGTGCGGCAACTCGTACCACCCCGAGTATCACCCCGTCACGGTGTCGAACATTCAGCAGTCGTACTCCTCACCAGTGTATGTCGAGGGCACGACGCGTCCCGTGGTCGTCGCCCCCGCGCCGGCAGGTGCGGTCGCGCCCTCGCAGCAACCCATCGTCCTCGGACCCATCACGCCCGAACCTCCACCTGGATTCTTCGATCGCTGAACGATCTCACGCCGCCTTCTCGGCTGCAGGCAGACAGCGTTGGAGGAACCGAAGCGCGTGAGCAACGAACGCCTCGGGATGGTCCTCGTGTGGGAAGAGTTTTGCCCCGGGAATTTCGACGAGATCAGCGCCACCAGCAAACTGTTCGAGCATGCCGCGCGCCTTGTCGATTGGGAAGAACGGATCGTCCGTTCCCCAAATGCAGTGCACCGGAAACGTGGTCCGTTGGTGGATGTCGACCAGTGTGTCGATGAAACCAAAGTCCAGTGTGCGCGCCAACCGCAGGTGCGCCTCGGAGACGCGACGTGACTCGAGGAAGGGTCGGATGAACCAGTCTGCGAAGTCACCGTCGACATACCCAGGATCGGTGAAGCACCCGCCGAAGCCGTAAGCCGAACGTCGCACGAACCCGATGCGCATGGCAGCGAGCATCAACGTCGTGAACCCAGGCACCCTGAGCAGCTTCACGAAGGTCTCGAAGTTCGCGGGCCGGTGCCCCGGTATCTCGGTGCCGCTGAGTACCATCCCACGCACGCGGTCATCGTCCACTGCCAGTAGTCTGGCGATGACACCGCCGCTGTCGTGTGCGATCAGCGCGTACTCATCCAGACCGAGGTGATCGATCGCTTTGCGAAGTGCCACTGCGTGCGGGACGAATCCGACAGGACCATGGCTTTCGCTCTGACCGACACCAGGGAGGTCGAACAGATGCAGAGTGAAATCGTCAGCGAGCAGCGGAACGATGTTGCGAAAGGTCGCCGAGTGGAGAGGCCACCCGTGAACGAGCACCACGTCCGGGCCCTTTCCAAAACGCCAGTAGGCGAGCTTCTGGGGACCAGCAGGGATGTGCTTATGTGGCGTCGCGAATGACATGAAGACCTCCATCGAGGGCAGAACATTCATCATCCCGTAGTCGGCGGCAATTACCTCACGAGGTAAGCGACAACGATTCTGTCCGCGCTATCTTGGGTGCATGCCTCGCTCTGAAACACGCATGTTTCCTGCACTTCTTCGCCATTGGCGAACACGTCGAGGTCAAAGTCAACTCGATCTCGCCTTGGCAGCAGACGTCTCTGCCCGTCATGTGAGTTTCCTCGAGACCGGTCGCGCGCAACCCAGTCAAGAGATGGTGCTGCGACTCGCGACGACACTCCACGTGCCGCTGCGCGATCAGAATGACATGTTGCGCGCCGCCGGTTTTCAGGATGCCTTCGACGAGCCCAGTGTGGAGGTTGGACTTCCGAAGGGCATCACGTATGCGATCGATCGGATGCTCGCTCACCACGAGCCCTTTCCGATGACCGTGCTCGACCGGCACTACAATGTCGTGCGCACCAACCAGGGGGCGACCCAGCTCCTCCGGCACTTCGTGGCAGATCCAACCGCGCTCGGCCCCAGCCTCAATATCCTCGCGCTGTTGTTCGACCCTCGCATGGCGCGTCCGTTCATCGTCGACTGGGAGCGAGTGGCCCACCCGCTGGTGTCGCGCCTCCACCGAGAGACACTGGAGAAACCATCCGACGCTGGGTTGGCTGGGCTTCTGCGATCACTGTTCGAGTACCCAGACGTACCAGAGAGTTGGCGTCAACCAGACTTCTCGCGAACGAGCGATCCGACCATGACGTTGAGACTGGCGCGCAATGGTCTGGAGCTGACGTTCTTGACCACACTGA